>NZ_JBEOPI010000020.1:0-88625 GCF_040309905.1 Shewanella sp. CAL98-MNA-CIBAN-0140 | reverse complement strand
CAGTATTGTATTTTATCGTTTTTTGACATGATTGTTTTCCTAGATTTAGTTAGGAAATAATCATGTCACATTTGAAGGTTATTGGTATGTGCGGTTAATTGAGCGCTTACGGTACTCGTAAATCGAGATGACATAAAACCATGGCTTTTCAGTGGCTAAGCATATTTAAAACAACTTACATCTATAAAATGTAAAGTCACTTTACCTGTGTATTTTAACAGTAATGTGCAACCACACGTGGTACGGTTAAAGTAAAGGAATACACACAGGGAGCTGGTAATGGATGATTTTTCACCTTCAGATTTAAAAACAATTCTGCACTCAAAACGCGCCAACATGTACTACTTAGAGTATTGCCGAGTGATGCAAAAAGATGGCCGAGTGTTGTATCTCACCGAGGCAAAAAACGAAAACCAGTATTACAATATTCCCATCGCTAACACCACGGTATTATTGCTCGGCAATGGCACCTCTATCACCCAAGCAGCGGTCAGAATGCTCGCTCAAGCAGGCGTATTAATTGGTTTTGCTGGCGGCGGTGGCACACCGTTATACATGGGCAATGATATTGAATGGATGACACCACAAAGTGAATACCGCCCCACTGAATATGTGCAAGGTTGGTTATCATTTTGGTTTGACGACCATAAACGCTTACAAGCCGCAAAATACCTACAAACAGCCCGTATTAAGTACTTACAGCAAGTTTGGTCAAAAGATAAAGAGCTAAATACTGAAGGTTTTGTGTTTAGCGCACCAACTATTCAAACCGCGCTAGAACGATTTACACAACGCACCAATACTGCACAAAAGTCAGCAGAACTATTATTAACCGAAGCCCAACTTACCAAAGTGCTTTATAAATTTGCCGCCAATAACACCGGAATGGCAGACTTTAGTCGCCAGCATCAAACGGCGAAAAATAATGTCGACAAAGCCAATGACTTTTTAAACCACGGTAATTATCTAGCCTACGGCTTAGCGGCCTGCACTTTGTGGGTGTTGGGGATCCCCCATGGTTTTGCGGTAATGCACGGAAAAACCAGACGCGGCGCGTTAGTGTTCGATGTCGCTGACTTAATTAAAGACGCCATTGTATTGCCATGGGCTTTTGTCTGCGCCAAAGAAAATGCCACCGAACAAGAGTTTCGTCAGCAAGTACTGCAAAAATTTACCGACCATAAAGCCTTAGACTACTTATTTGATACCGTTAAAAATCTCGCACTTATGTCATTTACTGAGCCAAGTGATGCACTAATCGAAAATATTGTAGTAGACAATAAACTCGAACAGTCGCCAGAAGAAGGCGATGCATCATGATGGTCACGTTTGTGAGTCAATGTGAAAAAAATGCCCTTAAAAAGACTCGCCGAGTACTCGATGCCTTCGCCGATCGCATCGGTGATAACACCTGGCAAACCCTCATTACCGAAGACGGCTTACTTACGGTTAAAAAAATGCTGCGTCAAACCGCGAGCCGAAGCACTGCCGTAAGTTGCCATTGGATCCGCTCACGCTCAAGAGTACAGCTACTTTGGGTTGTGGGTAATAAATTGAAATTTAATCAACAAGGTTTGGTGCCAGTAAATAGTACGAGAAAAGAATTACTAAAAGAAACATCTTTTTTTAATAGTATTGATCAAATTTCATTATTTTCAGCCATTGCAGGTTTGTTCCATGATGTAGGAAAAGCAAACGCACTGTTTCAAAATAAACTGAATCCAGAGCTAACAGGTAAGTTTTATGAGCCATACCGTCATGAATGGGTCTCGCTAAGAATATTTCAGGCATTTGTCGGAAATCAAACAGACACGCAATGGTTACAATCTTTAGTTGATACAGATAATGGTACAGAAAAAGATGTTTTAGAAAAACTTACATCACTAAGGGATGGAATTGATGAAAATATTCTGAATCCTTTTGTGTTATTTCCACCAATCGCTAAGTTAGTTGCATGGTTGATAGTGTCTCACCACAAATTACCCCAATTTCCTCAAGGCGGTGATAATCCACCGTCATTTGAAAATATCAATGAATGGTTGAATCAAAACTTTGAAGCTTGCTGGAATTCACCACAATGTTTAGTTGATGATTGGCAAAAAAAAGATATCGAACAAAACTGGATATTCCCATACGGTACACCATTTTCGAGTGCCCATTGGCAAACACAAATTAGCATTTTAGCAAAGAAAGCTTTGCGTTGTGAGGCTATGTTTCAAAAAAGTTGGTTTGAACAACACTTTACTGCACACATATCACGTTTGGCTTTGATGTTATCCGACCATTATTATTCATCTCAAACCGAAACAACATCTGAATGGCAAGATCGAAATTACAAGGCTTATGCTAATACGGACAAAAATTCGAACGGACAAACCTATTTAAAGCAAAAACTAGATGAACATAATATTGCGGTAGGGATAAATGCGTATGAATTCTCTAGGTCTTTGCCTCGTTTGAAAGATGATTTACCCACATTAAAAGTAAATAAAGCACTAACAGCAAAAGTTCCTAGTAATTTCCAAGCCGATTACGGATGGCAAGATACGGCCTATAACTTAGCCAAATCAATTAAAGATGAGACAAAGAAGTATGGTTTCTTTGGCGTTTGTCAATCATCAACAGGAAAAGGAAAAACGCTCGGAAATACACGAATCATGTACGGACTTGCAGATGAAGGAAACTGTCGGTTTAGTATAGCGCTAGGTCTAAGAACATTAACATTACAAACAGCGGACGCACTTAAAGATAAACTAAACCTTGGCAATGATGAGCTTGCTTTGCTTATTGGTTCACAAGCGGTGAAAGACTTACATCAACAATCAAAAGATCCTGAGATTAGTGTTCAACAAAATCAAGGTAGTGAATCTGCTGAATCATTATTAAAAGATGAAATAACGCTAATTGAAGATTTGCCTGAGTACATAGGTGAGTGCGCTAAATGGTTTAAACATGATCCTAAAATACTAAAGCTTATTCAAGCGCCTGTATTAGTTAGTACGATTGATTACTTAATGCCTGCTAATGAAGGTATTCGCGGTGGGCGTCAAATAGCCCCTATGCTTAGATTACTTACATCTGATTTAGTACTTGATGAACCTGATGATTTTGGTCTAGATGATTTACCTGCATTATGCCGTTTAGTTAATTGGGCTGGCATGCTCGGCAGCCGAGTTCTTTTATCAACGGCTACAATATCACCATCACTAGCCAGTGCATTATTCTCCGCTTATCAAGCAGGTCGAAAACACTATACACAAGTTAATGGTGAACTTGGTGAAACCACTAAAGTATGTTGCGCATGGTTTGATGAATTTAAAAAAACTGAATCAGTACTTATATCAAATACTGATTCTTATGAAAATGAGCATAGTAATTTTATTGAAAAACGTATTAAAAATTTAGGAAAAAATAATGCGGTATTAAGAAAAGGAAAAATCGTTACTGTCGTCAAAAATGATGAACAAAAACCCAGTGAAAACATAGCGTCAGTCATTCATACATCGATACAAACTTTACATAAGCAACACAGTATTACCGTGTTAGATAAAAAAGTATCCATCGGTTTAGTACGTATGGCAAACATTGATCCATTGGTGCATATTTCTAAAATATTGTTAGAAAAAAATGCGCCTGAAAATACGATTATTCATTACTGCGTTTATCATAGTCAGTTTCCATTTTTACAGCGTTCAAAAATTGAAAAACAGTTAGATTGTGCATTATCACGACATAGTGAAAAAGAGTGGTTACAACAATCTGGCATTACTGAACGGATAAAAGAATATAATGAAACACATCATATTTTTGTTGTTTTAGCTACGGCTGTGGCTGAAGTTGGTCGCGATCATGATTATGATTGGGCAGTAGTTGAACCAAGCTCTATGCGCTCAATTATACAATTAGCTGGGCGTGTTCAACGGCATCGCAAACAAGTTCCTACTACTGAAAATATTCATGTTTTATCTAAAAATTTTAAGGGTATAAAAGGGCTTGATATAAGATTTGAAAAGCCAGGTTTTGAAACTAAAAAATTAAGTTATTCATCTGCTGATTTATGTGATCTTTTTCCAATGAATGAATTTGATGAAATTAGTGCCATAGCCAGAATTAAAGCGCCAACGTCACTCACACTAACAAAAGAGGCTTCACCACGTTTTAAATCATTTAATGAATTAGAACATCTAGCACAAACGATTCGACTTAAAGGAAGTAAAAACGAAAGAAATTATGCGGCACAATGGTGGGATAACAACGTTACATGGTGTGGTGAGTTACAGCGTTTACAACCATTCAGGCAATCAACCCCAAATGATGAATATAACCAGATGTTTACACGTACCGGGAAAGTTATTTGGCAAAAAAGAATAATTAAAACATCACCGATTGAATATGAAAATACTTCAGACATAGCAACTGAAATAGAAAATATTAAGTTTGGCGTAGGTAATTATATTTGGGGGGATTTTGACCTAAAAGAAAGCGTTAAAATTTTAGCTGTGCGAACAGGTGAAAGTGAGAATTTGGTTTTAAAAAAATTTACGAACTTATCACTTCGCCAACTAAATGAAAATTCGACTGAGCAGTGGCAGTGCCACCCTTCGCTTGGTTTATACAAAATATTGAAAAAGGATGCTTATAAAAATGATTAATGAGGATATTAAAAAAGTTCAGTCCGCGATTGAAAATTATATTGATGCTGTTGATGAACAGAAAATACAAGATAGAAACTTAGACAAACTTGTCAGTTTATTTAAGGATTTTTTCACAAATGGCTGCTTACAAGCTAAATCTATTTTTAAGCAGAATACTGATGTAAAAAACGGAGTCACTGACTTAAAAAAGAAGAAATCTGTAAAGGGCTCTTCTAAGCAAGAAAATATTGAATTCTATCGTTCACTTTCAAATGAATTAATAAGCTTGTTTAAACAACAATCAGTGCTCGTAGAGCAAGTTAAGTTGTATGAGCAATTGAAGCTTAAAGCTAAAGAAATTAGTCATTGGAATAAATATGAACAATGGTTAGGTTGGGCATTAGATTTTGGTGCCGAAAGTTATTTAGCCACTCATATTGCGAAATTAACACATTCAAGTAGTAAGGGGACATCATGTGATGTGCGTTACCATAACTCTTGCAATAAATATAGTTCTCAATACGTATTAACTGCAGAAAAGCCAATTTTAGATACGGCTTACCCAGATAATAAATATTCATCCATTTCTCAAATGTATAACATTGAGGTAGCCGAGCATTATATTGGGGATTTACTACGTGATGGTGCAGATATCTACCTGAGATGCTTTACTCAAAATAAAGAGTTATTGTCGTTTTGGTGTAAAACGTTTTCAAAACTAATTAAGAATGAAAATAAACAAAGTTACTTCCTTTCTAAACAAACTTACTTTCCAGTAGAAGATCATCAATATCACTTACTCTTACCATTAACATCATCTTCTTTAGTACATGCAATACATTTGAAGCATAAAACAATATGGGATGGTAAAATGGAATTAGATACAGTTCAAAGAGTAGCTAAATCCCAGAGAGGCAATAAAAAATACTCAGAAATAAATACATGTGCGTATTTAAATAAAGCGTACATTAATGTTACAGGTTCTAATCACTCTAACGCTTCCTCATTAAATGGTAAGCGGGGGGGGAGGATTTCATTATTGCCAACTATGCCTCCGCAATGGCAATCAATTATTCCTTCTTATGTTAATAAAACCGATGTTTTTGATCGTTCGTTGAGTTTGGTTTTAAAAAATGAAATGAATGACTTAAAAAAATACTTAGTATTAATCAAAAATAAATCGCTCAGTATAAGTGAACCAAAACGCAATGCAGCAGTAATAAATAAACTACGCGCGATAGCGGGTAACTTCTTTAATTATATTGATCAGATTAATTCACATACAGGCATAAAAAATTGGACAGTTGAAACTAATTTACCTATTGAACAACAGCTTTTATTTGAATATTTCAGAGAAGATGATAAGGCAACCATC
The DNA here is from genome assembly GCF_040309905.1 of Shewanella sp. CAL98-MNA-CIBAN-0140. NCBI lineage: Bacteria > Pseudomonadati > Pseudomonadota > Gammaproteobacteria > Alteromonadales > Shewanellaceae > Shewanella > Shewanella sp. CAL98-MNA-CIBAN-0140. The sequence continues at coordinate 82,616 of NZ_JBEOPI010000020.1, read as the reverse complement.
GAAAAACAGAATAAAAAATGGATGAAAACACTTAGTAAAAGTTACGGCCGATGGTTAAATAATCAACTTAAAGACAAAGGTAAATTGTCATTAACCCCCATTCACGAAGCGGTGTGGGCAGATGCATTTTTAATTGAGTTGAGAGAGTTTGTTGCTACACAGGAGGTGACATTATGAGCCAATATCTAGTACTCAGTCATATACAAATACAAAATGCTAACTCAATTGCAGGGTTAACGTGGGGATTCCCTGCTATCACTCAGTTTTTAGGTTTTACTCATGCTTTAAATAGAAAAATATCAAACCAGTATGATGGCGAATATGATGTGGAATTAACAGGTTGTGGAGTGATATCTCACACTGTTCAAAACAAAGTATATCAACCGAAACAATTTTCTGATTTTGAGTTTATACAAAGTAAAAACCCACCTGTTTTGGCTAAACATAAAAATGCTTCACCTCCAATTATTGAGGAGGGGAAAATGAATTTGACCGTTAGCTTGGTTATTGAAATCGATAAGTCAGTAACACTAACGACAGAAAAATTAAAAGAGTTTGAACAAAAAATTGAAGACTTGTGTTATCAAATGCGTATCGCTGGAGGAACGGTATTAAACGTTAATAAAATAAAGGTTTTAGCTGCGAGCACCGAAAAACAGCACATTGACATGGTAAGGAAAATAAAAAACTTAACCATGGCTGGTTTTGTTTTATTAGATCGTAGCGAATATCTGCAACAACATTACAAAACACTAGTAAGCCGCCATAAAGAAAATGGTAATGCAAACAACGATCCACAACTTTTAGATGCATGGTTAGACTTTTCTGCACTTAAATATCAAGCAATACCCAAATTAACTAAAGATCACACTACACCAGATAAAAATACTGATGCTGACTGGGAATATGTTGCTAAACCTAATTCTGGTTACTTGGTTCCTCTTATGACGGGCTATAAAGCGATCAGTGAACTTTATGCGTCCAAGGAAGTGGATAATACTCGTGACGAATTAACCTCATCAAGATTTGTTGAAGCAATCCATTCTGTTGGTGAATGGAAAAGTATGCACAACACTCAAAAAATTACTGACATTATTTGGCGTTATAGACATGACGGACAATGGTACTTGTGTGTACAAAAAAATAATATCGCGTCAGGTGATTTAGATATAAATGAAAGCGGAATAGAACAAATTCAAACACTCAATTTAAATGAAGCACTTAACCTCTTTTAAGGATAAATAATATGACTATTTTTACAAAAATGCCTGCAGTGATCGCTTTTGATCGTAAATTAGAGCCTTCTGATGCCTTAATGTATTCAGGGAACTGGGAAAGTATAGCGTCTGATAATTCGTGGCAAGAAATTGAACTTTTTGACCGCCGTAACAGGGCTGTTCATAGTAACTTTTCACAAGAAGTTCTTGATGATGAAAATGAATTACAAAAAATGATGGCAAAGCCTAACCTTGCTTGGGGAGATGATGCTGCATTGAGTCATGAACACGACACATTAAAATTAAGTTTTACTTTACGTGTTGTAAGCGGTTTAAGCCGCCCGTCTGCATGTAACGATGTAGACTTTGAAGCTGCATATAAAGAAAAAATACACGTCTATGTTCAATCTAATATGGGTAATCTGTCTAGTCGTTATGCATATAATATTGCGAATGGTCGTTTTTTATGGCGTAACCGTGTTGGTGCACAAGAGATAAAAATTGTAGTGAACCACACAAGCTTGAATGAACCATTAATATTTGATGCCTATGATTATTCATTAAAGAATACGACCTCAGAAAATGCTGAATTAGTCAAATTGACGGAATTGATTAAATCAGGGTTTGAAAGTGACACACCTGTTTTATTGTCTATTCAAGCATATTCAAAGCTTGGTAATGGACAGCGAATTTGGCCATCGCAAGAAATGATTTTGAAAAAAGATGAAAAAAGTCGTCATCTATTCTCATTAAAAGTTAACGGTAAGGATGTGGCTGCAATGCATTGTGAAAAAATTGGCAATGCATTGCGTACTATTGATGATTGGTACCCTAGTTTTAACGAAACACAAAATCCTATTGCTATCGAAGCCTATGGCTCGGTCACACAGCGAGGTGTTGCGTATCGTTCGACAAAAAACGACTTCAAAAATTTATTGTTAAAATGGTTAAATTCAGATGATAGTGAAACTCTCAAAAAAGACGAACAGGACTTTGTTGTCGCCATGTTAATTCGTGGAGGTGTGTTTGGTGAAGGCGAAAGCTAAGGAAAGAAAATGAAATATTATCTCGATATAACCTTATTGCCAGAAGCCGACATTACTCTTGGTTTTATTTGGCAAAAGGTTTACCAACAAGTACATATTGCCTTGGTTGATAACAAAGTGGGGGGAAATGAATCAGCTATCGCCGTAAGTTTTCCGCGTTATGGTGAGCACGCATTTCTGTTAGGCAACCAATTAAGGTTACTTGCCAATGAAGAGTCGCAATTAACTAAGCTAAATATTGCAAAGTGGTTAAACCGTTTGGAAGATTATGTTCATATAAAGTCGATTAAGCCAGTCCCTGCTGAAGTGACATATACGGCTTTTGTTAGGCAGCATGTAAAAGGCGAAGCTCGAATAGAAAAAGACATGTTGAGTAAGGCTAAGCGTTGGGCTGAAAAATCAGGACAACCAATTGACACTTGTTTAGCTGAGCTTGAAAAAAGTAAACCCAAAGCAGTTAACTCATTACCTTTTATTTGGTTAGAAAGCCAAGAAACTAAGCAGCGTAATTTATTGGATAGTCGTAAATTTCCACTGTTTATCAAAAAGGTAGGACTTTTAGCTCAGCAAACTGGCGTGTTGAATTGTTACGGTTTAAGTGAAAATCATAATAATGAAGAAAAACTGGTCAGTATCCCTCAGTTTTAACCTTTATTTTTGCTCTTTAAAAATTAGAAACTAAAACAATAAGTTACAACCAGCGGTAAAAATTAGGTAAAAGTTTATATTTTACCTTAACAGCCTGTTGTAACTTATTTTTTGCGTGATATTCTACTGTTCACTGCCACACAGGCAGCTTAGAAACCACATTAGAAAACAATTGTTCAAAAATATGTGTTCACTGCCACACAGGCAGCTTAGAAATTCTTAATAACACGCTAGTATCTACCAGAGGTGTTCACTGCCACACAGGCAGCTTAGAAAAACTATAGTCCCAATTTGACTAAAATTAACCAGTTCACTGCCACACAGGCAGCTTAGAAATTTTTACGATGACCAATATCAAGTCGTTAAACGTTCACTGCCACACAGGCAGCTTAGAAACGCATAAGGGTCTGTCGCATGTGACATAGTACGTTCACTGCCACACAGGCAGCTTAGAAAAAGAAGTGTCAGTTTTACACTGTGATTGAGAAGTTCACTGCCACACAGGCAGCTTAGAAAATCGCTGACACCTGGCACATCGTAAATATTGAGTTCACTGCCACACAGGCAGCTTAGAAAGATTAAATTATTTGGTGCAAATTTTAAAACTCGTTCACTGCCACACAGGCAGCTTAGAAAGACATTAATCATCCAGGTGGCACGTCGTACGGGTTCACTGCCACACAGGCAGCTTAGAAAATCAAAATAAGCTGGCCATACGTCGCGAGTTTGTTCACTGCCACACAGGCAGCTTAGAAAGGGTTAAACGTCACCGAGACAGGTTTTCATAAGTTCACTGCCACACAGGCAGCTTAGAAATCACCAAAACAGTTAGCAGATTGATTAAATGTGTTCACTGCCACACAGGCAGCTTAGAAAGTTTGAAATGTACCTTCCGCACCAGTCACCAGGTTCACTGCCACACAGGCAGCTTAGAAAATCCAGCGATAGGCACAATTCGATACGTAAATGTTCACTGCCACACAGGCAGCTTAGAAACTTGGGACTTTTACCCTGATATGTCGGCGTCCGTTCACTGCCACACAGGCAGCTTAGAAAAATCGAATTTTATTAAAGAAGTCGAGGCATTAGTTCACTGCCACACAGGCAGCTTAGAAAGCATTTTTAAAACTGCAAATTCCACAATCAACGTTCACTGCCACACAGGCAGCTTAGAAATGATTTAATTACCGCGTGTAAAATATCAATATGTTCACTGCCACACAGGCAGCTTAGAAAGGCGACAATTCCGGGTTCCATTCCGCATTTATGTTCACTGCCACACAGGCAGCTTAGAAAAACAGATGAAAACGGCGAAGTTAAATTGCCCGGTTCACTGCCACACAGGCAGCTTAGAAAACTACCGTTTAAAATCGACAGCAACGTGTCAAGTTCACTGCCACACAGGCAGCTTAGAAAAGCGGCGGCGATAGGTGCTGCAACGTTGGTGCGTTCACTGCCACACAGGCAGCTTAGAAAGACTGTCGAAAATAAAAATCCTGAAAATTCGGGTTCACTGCCACACAGGCAGCTTAGAAAAGTGACAAGCATTTGAATTTGCGACTTTGCATGTTCACTGCCACACAGGCAGCTTAGAAATCAAGCGACAAGTCAGGATGGTACTGCATTTAGTTCACTGCCACACAGGCAGCTTAGAAACATCTGATGAAAATGTGCCGTGTAGTCAATTTGTTCACTGCCACACAGGCAGCTTAGAAAGGGTTTGGCGTGATCTGTGATGGCTATTTGGTGTTCACTGCCACACAGGCAGCTTAGAAACATCACTTCGTTTAGAACGTGCTAAGGCTGTCGTTCACTGCCACACAGGCAGCTTAGAAAATTGATAATCATAAATCAATATTGATCCCTGAGTTCACTGCCACACAGGCAGCTTAGAAAATTTTACAACTGACCAAAGCCGCCAGTTTTTTGTTCACTGCCACACAGGCAGCTTAGAAAAGTTTGCATCTAGTGTAATAGCCATTAGCACTGTTCACTGCCACACAGGCAGCTTAGAAAGCTTCGACGGTCGCACCCGCAATTTTTGCAATGTTCACTGCCACACAGGCAGCTTAGAAATCAAGCGACAAGTCAGGATGGTACTGTGTTTAGTTCACTGCCACACAGGCAGCTTAGAAAAGCCCAAAGGCTTCCTCCATGTCAGCCACTGGGTTCACTGCCACACAGGCAGCTTAGAAAAAAAAAAGGCGACCGAAGCCGCCTACATGATAGTTCACTGCCACACAGGCAGCTTAGAAAAATGGCATGTAAACGTGCAACCATATCTTGTGGTTCACTGCCACACAGGCAGCTTAGAAAACTGGCGCACTAAAAAAACTAATTATTTCCGTGTTCACTGCCACACAGGCAGCTTAGAAAAAACAGCGCCATAAGCCCTGCATCGCGTTTATGTTCACTGCCACACAGGCAGCTTAGAAAATTCCAAAAACGCAAACCGATAGACCAGTTTAGTTCACTGCCACACAGGCAGCTTAGAAATGCGACTAACTGCCCTTAAAACCATGAAACGTGTTCACTGCCACACAGGCAGCTTAGAAATTCCCAAACTAATGCGGTATTCATAACTGTTTGTTCACTGCCACACAGGCAGCTTAGAAAGTCAATGACATTGGCATTATTGTAGGTAAAATGTTCACTGCCACACAGGCAGCTTAGAAATAACCCAGTGACTAAGTCCGGACCTACGCGGGTTCACTGCCACACAGGCAGCTTAGAAAATTCAAGGTGGTGGCTTGGGTACTGAGCCAAGGTTCACTGCCACACAGGCAGCTTAGAAAAACAAAGAAGCGCTTAACTGCTTTACCCAGTAGTTCACTGCCACACAGGCAGCTTAGAAAACAAGACCGAGTCTTGAACTTCACCGACTTGCGTTCACTGCCACACAGGCAGCTTAGAAGTTTTGTGGTAAAGCCTTGGCCTTGCAGGTTGTGTCCACTGTCGCACAGGCAGCTTAATAGTGCGCGACAAGATAAAGCTCACAAACAGGTATGGGCTAGTTCGGTGAATCTTTATAGCCGCGAAGCGTCCTAGCAGGACGCAGTCCGCTCTAGCAGCGAAGCGATCCTAGCCGCGAAGCGTTCGCTTTTTATCACGCAGCGAGTGCTTTTTTGCTGCTACAATGATTTTTCTCAATACTCAACAGGGGACGTTGTCCGTGAATACTTTTCGTTTATTGGCCGTGTTTGGTGTTTTTTTGTTGCCAAGCGTGAATGCTGCGCCATTTCAATTTGATCAAAAAACCTATCGTCAAGATGTGCAAACCCTCGCCAGCGATAAATTTGAAGGTCGTGGGCCCTTGTCACATGGTGAGAAGTTGACGGTGGAGTATGTAGAGCATGCATACAAGGCCATGGGTCTTAAGCCGGGCTTTGGTGACAGTTACCGTCAAGCTGTGCCGATGGCAAAAATTACTGCTGACCAAACCATGCAGTTTAACATTGGCGATTTGGTTTTTAATAATGGCACTGATTTCACCGCGCGCACTGAGCAAGTTTTGCCTCAAGTTGCGTTAGATAATAGCGACGTGGTGTTTGTTGGTTACGGCATTAATGCCCCTGAATATCAGTGGAATGATTACGCTAACATTGATGTAAAAGGCAAAACCGTCATTGTGCTAGTGAATGATCCTGGTTTTGCTACGCAAGATCCTGACATTTTTAAAGGTAATGCCATGACCTATTATGGTCGTTGGACTTACAAATACGAAGAAGCGGCAAGGCAGGGGGCTAAAGCGGTATTTATTGTCCACGAAACTGCACCCGCCGCTTACGGTTGGAATGTGGTCGAAAACAGCAATACCAATACCAAGTTCACATTAGTCGATAATAATAAAAATCAATCACATATTGGCGTGATGGGTTGGGTTCAACATAATGTCGCCCAAAAAGTGTTTAACGCTGCGGGGCTTGATTTTGATAAGCTAAAACTGACTGCAGCCAACGCTGGATTTAAGTCTATTCCGCTCAAGCTTAACGCTAATTTAGCGGTAAAAAATACTATCGAATTAGCCACATCCTATAACGTAGCGGGGCTATTACCTGGCACCAGCCAAGCCGATGAATGGTTGGTGATGCATGCGCATTGGGATCACTTGGGTAAAACAGTTCAAGATGGCCAGACTCGCATTTATAACGGTGCGGTCGACAATGCCTCTGGTGTCGCAGGCGTGTTACAACTTGCTCGTCATTTTAAAGAGCAAAGCAAAGCGCCAAAACGATCTATTTTATTTGCTGCGTTTACCGCCGAAGAAACCGGTCTTATTGGCGCGCAATACTTTGCTGCCAATCCGCCGGTGCCAACTAAGCAATTAGTGGCGTTTTTAAACATTGATGGCATGAATGTCGATAAAGGCGTGGATTATATTTTGCGTTATGGCCAAGGCGTATCGCAGTTAGAAACCTATCTAGATAATGCTGCCAAAGCACAAGGTCGCACGGTTAAAGCCGATCCTCGGCCGCAAAATGGCTTGATGTTCCGTTCAGATCACTTCGCCTTAGCTCAGCAAGGTGTGCCTGGGTTGATGTTTATGAGTTTAGGCGATACCGATCCAGATTATATTGCCCATAAATACCATCAAGCTGCAGACGACTATGATGCCAATTGGGATCTGGGTGGGGTTGAGCAAGACTTAGCCTTAATAAGTGATATTATTGCACAGCTAGCCAATAACAATGACTGGCCAAAATGGCTCGAAGAGTCAGACTTTAAAAAACGTCGCGCTCAAGACGGTAAATAGTCGCAATATTATTTGATAAAAAGAGGAGGCGAAAGCCTCCTTTTTTGAGCCATTAAATCTATTATTTGAACAGTCCAAAGCGTCAGTTAATGATGCTATAGGACAATAAATTTAGCGCATTTTATCTCTTGTCTTTGGACTCCAAGGTGTTAGCTCTAAAGCGCTTTAAATGACGATTTGCATTAGCCAAAGCATGCCAATCTGGTCGTTACTAACGCGGTCAGTAACAGCAGGGGGAAATGTCGTTATTTTCTGTCAATATGGCGAAAATGAGGTTTTTTTGCTGTCAGATGAAGGGCGAAAAATACAGTTTACACTGCCCCCACTGATCAGCCCCCACTTATCCTGAATAATAACTCCCCCTATATGACATCCTCAGCTCTCGATTTGGTTTTTGCTTCTATAGCTGAACCACGTACGGTGATTTCTAATAAACGGTCTGTACCTTTACACCTTTTAGCTAATGGTAATAATTGAGATTTAAAATCATTATTATCAATTAAGTTTTCCATCGCACTTAACGAGATTTCATACTCACCACAGTTTTCATTTGAGCATAAATAATGCCGTTTGTTTTCATGGTCCGTTTTCATGTAATTTGAATCCGAATGACAAAGGTAACAACTGTCAGAAAATTGATTATTATTCACAAATTATCCTTAGGTATAACGTTGTAGTATTTGTGCTGTTTGCAAGGCACAAATCGCTTGTTGGACTTGACCGACGCCTAGTCTAAATTAATGGGTCTGCTTTATGGCTTATGCAATGGGAAACTGGCGTTTTTTGATGCTGGATCTGGGCTACAGAACAGATTTGGATCAATAGATATCGTGTAGTGGGTCGGTTTTTCATTGAAATTCCTTTTCATCATATATTGCTATCATACATCTTTGAGTCTAGCGGATCCAATGAGGGGTAAATTCTATTGAATTTTGGCTATACGCCACGGCTTAGTTTATCAGATTATTGAACTAAGCCCGATAAAGTCGACCACTTAAGTTATTGTTAACATTGTCATTAACTAATTATGTTATTGATTTAATTGTATTATTTTTTAATGTATTTGCATTTTATCTGTTGTGGCAAGTCAAAGCTATCTTAAATATTATCAATACATTCACGATTAGTTGGTTTGGATAATCTCGATAAATGGTATTTACCGCTCATTTTACAACATTTCATGCCCCCGTATGCTCTAAGACTTTCAGGCTTTATAATAAGATAAGCCAAAGCCGTCTAAATTTGCAGTCAAATGCTGGATTAATCCCCATGGCGACCTTTTCGCTATGATTGTGAATATGGCTTTGAAAAATGTAGCCGGGCGACTTATCGTGGCTAATTTTTTTATCAAGAGTAAAGAGGGAACAGGCGCTAGTTTCCTCTTGGTCTGGTGTGGGCGAAGTGCCATGCCGTTAGTGGCCGCAGGCTATAAATCACCGCGCTAGGATGCGGACTTAACCACTAAACACGACACTTGTTTCTGCTTGCCATACTGCATCACCTGCGCCAGCTCAGATTGACTAATCGGTACATAAGCCGCATTAATGGCGTCTTTTTGCGCTTCAACAAACGGGTCATGGATAAACATAAACTGCTCGTTATAGCCGCTCAATACCACCCAGTGGGGGCCTTTTTCACCATTGAATCGATAAGTACTTATCATTAATAACACCCCATAGCCGCTGTCTATCCAGTGGCGAAGTTGTGCCAGTGTCGGCGATGCGTCATGTATTTCAATGTCTTGCTCTGACAATTGCTGACAAAAGTCGTCATGCACAATGGTGATAACGGCTTTTTTATTACTGTCACGAACACTATCAATAAACGGCACCGACGTTGATTGGCTGTACATCTCAATCTGTAATCCGCGTTTAATGGCCGCTAAGGCTAAACCATGAACACTGCAACCGCCATGACCGCTGGTCATAAAAATAGTGGTGGCTTCGCGCCAGATGCTCAGCTCATCAACTCGACTTGGATTATATTGTGGCTTTACGGCACTCATGGCCATCATTAAACAAGCCGCGCCACAAGTAAATGGCGTGGTTTGTACGTACAAAGGAATTTTGATAACTTTGCTTGGCCCTGGTGGGTCTAAGCGTTTGTGCATGCGCACACCATCAGCTAAGCCGTCATAATAATGCACTAAGGTTTTTAGCACCTTATAGCCCATTTTCAGATAAAGATTTTTGGCCGCTATATTGTCGTTTCGCACTTCTAGGCGTAATGTAATGAAGCCTCGCTCGATGACAGTGTGTTCACATTGTGTGACCAGCTCAAAGGCAATGTTGCGGCCTCTAAACTCGGCAGTAACGGCAATAGAATAAAGTCGAGCTAGTCGCGTGCCACGATGAAACAACACGAGTGCATAGCCTGCAAGTGTGCCGTCTATGTCGGCCACTAATAAGCTGTCTAGTGGCGAATTAACAAAGCGTTTCATCTGCCGAGAACTGATTTTATCGCCGCTAAAAGCATTGTGTTCGATATGGTTAAGTTGAGGTAAATCGCTGGGGATAGCTTGACGAAGCAGCATGAGTCGGCTCGAGTTGGCAAACATGATAGTGGGTTAATTTTCGCGCTAAACCGCACAAGAGGCAATAGATATTTATGGCTCAGTTTTTAATTGTCACCGACGATGTTAATGATTGGCGTCCCTATTTACCCAGTGACAATATGGTCACGGTTCATGATTATTTAGAAATGGGGGCATTTTCAGATAAGAGTGCCATGCAAGTGATTAACTTGTGCCGCAGTTATGATTATTTAAGCACGGGCTATTACTGCTCGCTAATGGCTGAAGCTCGCGGTCACAGAGTGATCCCTAGGGTAATGACCATTAATGATTTATCTCAGGACCGTTTTTTTAGTTTACCGCAAGTCGGTTTAGATAAACTGTCAGATACGCTGAACGAAATCACCATGAAGCTGTATTTTGGTTATTGCGATAATCCGTCACTTGATAAGCTTGCCCGTAAAATTTTTGAACGTTTTACCGTTCCCGTATTACAAGTACGTTTATTAAAAATGGCGGGTAAATGGCAAGTGGATGCGATTGAGCCTGCTGCATTTCAAGATTTAACCGAGCCAGAACAAGATTTATTTGCTAAGTACCTCGAAGTGTTTTCACAAAAAGTGTGGCGTTTACCGAAACCGTCAAAGCGCTATCGTTATGAAATTGCCATGTTGGTGGATGAACATGAGAAAATGCCGCCATCAGATAAAGCGGCACTGAAACTCTTTACTAAGTCGGCTAATCGTATTGGTATGGATTTAGTCCAAATTAGTTCTCATGATCTCGCTCGGCTAAGCGAGTTTGATGGCTTATTTATCCGTTCAACCACTAATATCAGTAATTTTACATACCGGTTTGCTAAGGCGGCAGAGCAGCTGGGGCTAGTGGTAATGGACGATCCTGAATCCATTATGAAGTGTACTAATAAGGTGTTTTTAACTGAGCTATTAAACAAACATAAAGTGCCTGTACCCAAAAGTTTAATCTTTAAAGCATCAGATAAAAACTGGGCAGAAAATGTCATTAGCACCATAGGATTGCCTATTGTGCTTAAAGTACCCGATGGCGCATTTTCGCTCGGGGTGGTTAAAGTTAACGACCGTGAAACCTTGCTTGAACAAGCAGCGATAATCTTTGAGCACAGTGCGCTAATTTTAGCGCAAGCGTTTATGCCAACCGATTATGATTGGCGGATTGGGGTGTTAAATCGTCAACCTATTTACGCCTGTCGTTATTTTATGAGCCGCGGTCATTGGCAGATATATCAACATCACCAGAGTGGCCGTGTCAGCAGTGGTGATTTTGACTGTATCGATTTAAAAATGGTGCCGCAAAATATTGTCGATGCCGCAGTCAAAGCGTCTAATTTAATTGGTGCGGGATTGTATGGCGTCGATTTAAAAGAAATTGACGGTAAAGCTTATGTGATTGAAGTGAACGACAATCCCAGTATTGATCATGGGGTAGAGGATTTGTTTTTAGGTGATTTAGTTTACGATCGGGTGATGACGGAATTTTTAAGGCGTATTCAGCTTCGAGGGATGTAATTAAGATAAAGTGATCAACCAAGAAGCCCCTAAAGAAGGGCTTTTTTTTCGGCAATTAGTTGTCAGTATGGCGTGGGGATAAGGTAGCGCTAATTAGCGCTAATTAGCGCTAATTCGGAAGCAGTTTCTGCCAGCGGCTTTTGCGCAATACATTGCTTTATCGGCGCGCTCATATATATTTTCTGCATGTTGCTGCGGTAACGACTCCGCAATGCCTAAACTGCACTGAATGTTATATTCGGTGAGCTCAGAATGTCTCGGCATCATATCAATAATACGTTGGCATACTATTGCCGCCGCATTAACATCCCCTTGGGTAATAATTACAAATTCGTCACCGCCAATTCTAAAGGCTTGGTCAGTATTACGAATGGCTTGATTAATTAACGCAGCAAAACCCACTAATACGTAGTCACCCACTTTATGGCCATATGCATCGTTAAGTTGTTTAAATTTATCTAAATCTAATACAATTAATGACACTTTACCTTGTTGGCGATTAGCTCGTGCTAATGCGATGTCGATAGCTTGGCGATAATAATAACGATTACCTAGGTCTGTTAGTGCGTCAAACATGGCTTGATTAGACATGCTTTGATACTTCAACGCATTATTCAACGGTTGAATTAATATACTCTCTAGTTGTCCCAAGGTTTTCTTTTGCGACGAACTCAGTGGCGCAGACAATTGATACGCTATAGTAAAGGTATCTTGGTTATCGTTGATAGTACGTTTCAATTCAATACCGTAGTGACGTCCCCAAACAAATTTCTGTTTATCTAGGATCAACTGCAGTCCTTTAACCGGCAAATATTGTCCTAGGATCTTGCCAAAACAGGCAAAAACTGTCCGAGGATCTAAACTTCCATGTAGTTGTTGAATCACTTGAACAAGGTCTAACTCAGGCTCTATATTCAAGTAAGCGTCTGAACGGTACCAGTAATCATCAGGATATAATTCTGCTGCTATTGAAAAATCCATTGTATTTCTTCCAGTACGTTACAACTAATTACCGTATTGTTAGCAATAATCGTGCCTATGAAAATTTTTCTATAGTTATTAGTTGGTTGTTGTTTTATTGTAGGGCTAACAAAATGTTCAACCCCCTTTCGACAGTTTTTTGACGAGGAGCCAAAGCCAGAATGGAACACAGCATTTTTATCCATATTTTGTCGATGCTTGTGATTGCGATTGTGGCGATTGCATTGTTACGTCGACTGGGTTTACCCGCCATTTTAGCTTATTTGCTAACCGGAGTGGTCAGTGGTCCCAGTGGTTTTCATTGGTTTACTCAGTTACAAATGCAGTCCGTAGCAGAGTTAGGCGTAGTGCTACTCATGTTCACCCTTGGACTGGAGTTTTCTGTCCCCAGGTTGTGGGCGATGCGCCGAACGGTTTTTGGTTTGGGTAGCACCCAAATGCTGGTAACGGCTTTTGTTGCGGGCGGTATTGCCATGTTAGTTGGGCAAAACTTAGTGGCAGCGGTAGTCATTGGCTCTGCCATTGCCTTGTCGTCAACGGCCATTGTGTTGAAGTTGCTTAATGAACAAAACTGGTTAAGGCGCAGGCACGGTGAACTTTCAGTCAGTGTGTTGTTATTTCAAGACTTAGCTGTGGTGCCACTATTGATTTTAATGCCGTTATTAGCCAATGGCGGTACCCAAATGAGCTTCAATAGTATCGCATGGGGATTGCTCACCGGTATTTTGGCCTTTTTAGGCTTGATGTCATTCGGTAAATGGATATTGCCACGAATTTTTGACGAAGTGGCACGTTCACGCTCAAATGAGTTATTTGTGTTATCAACCTTAGTTGTGGCCTTGGTGACAGGTGCTTTTACGCAATGGCTTGGATTATCGATGGCATTAGGGGCGTTTATTGCAGGTATGTTACTTGGCGAAAGCCAATATCGACGCCAGTTAGAAGCCGACATTAGGCCATTTCGTGATTTATTAATGGGTTTATTTTTTATCTCTATCGGCATGCTGCTGGATTTCAATCTGGTGATGCAATATTGGTGGCAAGTGATATTGATTTTGGTCGGTGTGGTGTTGAGCAAAATATTGATTATCTATGGACTACTAAGGCTAGTGGGTGAAAATGTTAAAATTGCCCTTAGTACCGCCATTAGTTTAGGTCAAGTAGGTGAGTTTAGTTTTGTGCTACTGGCATTGGCGGTAAATTATCAATTGCTCGACACTGAAGTGAGCACTGTGTTAGTGGCCGTGGCGGTGATTTCTATGTCGATGGCACCTTGGCTGATCCGCCATAGCGTTGATATTGCCAAAAAGGTCAGCGGTAATAAGCAGCCATCTAAACAAGACCCGATAGAGATTGTATTGCCTCATTCTGATGAAAGTGATGTGGTACTGATTTTAGGTTATGGCCGCGTAGGACAAACGATTGCCCGCTTTTTGAAAACTGAAGCTGTGCCTTACATGGTGCTTGATTTAGATCCCACCCGGGTCTCTGAAGCCAGAGCGGCAGGTGAAAATATTCATTTTGGTGATGCCTGCAAAATGGCACTATTGAAAAAAATAGGCATACGACAAGCCAGTTTAGTGGTGGTGACATTTTGTGAGCCAAGGCAGTCTGAAGAGTGTTTAGCGGTGGCGCGTAAGCTTGCTCCCGATGTAAAAATATTGGTGCGCACTCGTGATGATGCAAACTTACATGAGCTTAAAGAAGCTGGTGCAACCCAAGTTATCCCAGAGTCACTTGAAGGAAGTTTGATGCTGGTTTCACAGGTGCTGTACAAATGTGGCGTACCATTACCGCGAATAATTAAACGCTTAGAATCTGAGCGTCGTAACCATTATCAATATTTACACGGTTTCTTTTCTGGCACAGAAACCGATTTCACCTTGGATTTACTCCATGCAGTGTCGCTGGCATCTGGAGCCAGTGCGGTCGGTAAAACCGTTGCCGATATTCCATGGCAAGCCTTGGATGTTGAACTTCGTGCCGTGCGGCGTAAAGGGGAGGAGATCGATCCTCCACCACCGGATTGGATAATAAGGCGTAACGATATTTTAATGCTGGTGGGTAAACCACGCAGTATCGAAAAAGCCGAAGAGTATTTGCTACAGGGATAGCTAACCTCATCTTGGGATAATCAGTGGTTATCAAACAATCCTTTGTCCTGCTAGCGGTCCTGCTAGCGGTCCTGCTAGCGGTCCTGCTAACTGTGTTGCATTGACTTGCTTGATTGACAGTAGACCCGCTATTGATGCAGCGACTCACTACCTGAATACGCCTTGTTAGCAAAACAAATAGCAAGTTTGATATTGCAGATTTGAATCAATTTATTGTTGTCGATTTACCCCATCACTTATAGCGAGTTGAGGTTAGTTATTCATTGGTTTTACCTGCAGTACGATAGAGATAAACACCATACTTCAATGTAATGGTGTTTTTTTATCATATTCATCGAGAACACCCGCTGTTCGACACTCAGTGGCGTATGAGTCGTTCACTTTGTTTAAGTGGCTCCAATGTGCTAGTTGCTGCGCCTAGTGATAGCACAAAACACCTGGCATTTGAGCAGACAACATAGTATCTAAAGGTTGATGTACAGCCCAAAAAATTACTTTACTTGGCCAAAATAAACTGGCAGGTAGCACGTCAAGTCAATAAGAGAATACGTTTAGAGCAGGCTAAGGCATTGTTGAGTCGCACTAAAAATGCTAAAAAGTGAGTTCCAGTCAGTCGCAATCTCTCTGTCAACAATGTAGCAAGTTAAGGATAAAGTAGTGAAGGTATTCACCCGATTTTTTTCTATGTTTAAAGGCTGTTTATTATTGTTATTGTTGCTGCTCAGTCATGGCTGTTTAGCCCATCAAATGAGCACCAGTTATTTGTCTGTCGACTTGGATAAGCAAGGGCAAATTAAGGGTGCTTGGCAAGTACGTTTGTTTGACATTAACCAAGTTGTCCCTATTGATGATAATCAAGATGGTGAACTTACTTTGGCAGAGTTACAAGCTCATCAGGTGGCGATAATTGATTATTTACAATCATCTTTAGCGATCAGTCGACAACAAGATTGCCCGCTTAGCTTTGACCCAATGGAACAAATTGTTCAGCACGCTAGCGAAGACTATCTGCTGGGATCATTTCAGGCTGAGTGCGATAGCCTTGGTGTGTTAACCATTAATTATCAAGCTTTTTTTAACATAGATACCGATCATAACGTTATCACCACCATTGGGGCGCCCGATCATCAATACGCTCGAGTGATCAGCAAGGATAACCCGATAATATTGATTAACTTAGGCGAAAGTCAGGCCAGTGATACCTTTGCTGAATATGTTTATCAAGGCGTTATTCATATCTGGAAAGGCACGGATCATGTTTTATTTTTACTGGCGTTATTGTTAACTTGCGTATTGGTCCGTGAACAGCGAGAATGGCATTCTATTGATAATCCAAAGCAAATATTTAAAGACACCGCATGGATTATCACTGCCTTTACCTTAGCCCATTCGGTCACATTGACGGCAACTGCACTGGGTATATTGAATTTTAGTAGCCATTGGGTTGAACTTGGCATTGCATTATCAGTGCTATTTGCGGCACTAAATAATGTTTGGCCAATAGTATTGCGCTTAGGGTGGATAACGTTTGTTTTTGGCTTATTGCACGGCATGGGGTTTGCTGGAGTATTAGGTGAACTTGGGCTGCCTGAAAATCAAAAACTATTGGCTATTTTAGCCTTTAATGTCGGCGTAGAAATAGGTCAGTTGGCCATTTTGGCTTTGGTGCTGCCCTTGTTAATCTTTGTTCGCCACACACTCTGGTATAGAAACTGGGGCATGCAGCTTGGATCGGTTGCGATCGGCATTATGGCCATACAATGGTCCGTTGAACGCTTTTAGGAGGCATGAATTTTTTATAGCCACCTTCAAACGGGAGCTACTATTTTAGCGTGATTGATCCAATGAGATTGTTGAACGTATTACGATGTACAAACAGAGGCGTCATAATGATTGTGATTACTTGGGTTATTTTATCATTGATAATAATGAGTTTTTTTGTATATAAATTGAATGTTATTACCCAAAATATTTGCCAATATATTCAACATCACTATCCTGAAGAGTATGCACATTGTGATCAAATGAGCAGCAAAATGGACCCAGTGCACAAGGACACTCAAATTCAGCTGATGGAGTCTTTTCATTCCGGTAACGTGTTGTTGCTGCAAGATCCCGCTTTGGAGCAGTTAAGACAACAATTATCTCGCTCAAAAATTTTGTTTGTACTCTCGCCTTTTCTATTAATGATAGTGATGACCATAGTCACCTATGGATGACACTCATCTGATAAGGGTAAACTTTTTTCTGTTTAATCTCGTATCAAAAGCACTTTTCAACCTTTGTTGTGCTTTGGCGAAGCCTTAGCTGCGCAATTGCAATAATATAATCAATTTGAGCAAGATTTATGTTCAATAGTTCAGCAAACCCTAGATATTGCGCGCTTTCTCCCATAGAATGACAAGTTAACTTTTTTATCAGCAGCCACGGTTTATTTTGCTGCGGTTTTATTAGGTATATTGATGTCGGCGAAACTGTTTAATCTCCCCATTAAGCTTTCATTAGAGATGATTGCGAAACTGTTTTCGGCCACGCAAATTCAAAAAGCTCAAAACTATTTGATCCAAGGCCGAGTGCTCGAAGTGACTGCTAGCAGTGATAACCATGACATTGAAGCTTATGTTGAAGGATCTGCTGCAGAACCGTATCGGCAAGAAATTACCCTTGTGAATGTTAATCACAAGATTGTGATGCGATCTCATTGTACTTGTCCTGTCAGAACCAACTGTAAACATGTTGCCGCGGCGATGCTGGCACTGGTTGATAAAAAACCGGTTGAAGAGCAACGTATTAACCAATGGCTGCGCCAACTTGACGAGCAAAAAACAGTTGCTGAGTTTGATGATGACGATCAAGAAGACAAAGACCGCATTATCTATGTGTTGTCCAGTGATCCTCACGGTATTTTTGTTGAATTTAAACGCAGTAAATTAAATAAAAAAGGTCAATATAATAAAGGCGGTAAGCTGGCTCTGACCGATATCCGTTATAGTATTCCGTGGTGGATTGATCCTGAAGATAAACAAATTATTAGCTTGTTGTTGTCGTCAAATAACCATGGTTCTAAAATTTACATCGAAGGCGAAATTTCATTTTTAGCGGTCACGAAAATGCTCGCTGCCGAAGTGTGTTTTTGGGAAGAAAATCGTACTCCATTGACGTGGGCTAAATCCATTACGCCAGAGTTTATTTGGTGCGAACTTGATAAAAAACACACCCAAATGCAAATGCGCATGCCTGGGTTGGATAACTGGGAATTTATTGCTACCGAGCCACCATTGTATGTTGAATTAGACTATCTGCGCTTAGGCAAAATAGACACTGATTTACCGATTAAAAAGTTGAGTTTGCTGCAACATATGCCGCCAGTTCCTCTTGCTCAAGTGGATGCCATTAGCCATAAAATGCTACAGCACTTTTCACCTAAAACGGTACCAGTGCCAAGTGAAATTGATTTTTGTGAGATTACTGAACCTCTGAATACTCGCTTAACCTTTACTCGTGAGTTTTTTAGCAGTAGTCAGATTATGCAACCGGTTATTCGGGTTGATCATTGTTACGGTGACATAATCTTTAATGCCTCAACTAAACCTGAACGTATTAGTCTAGTTAAAAAAAATCAGGTGCAATATCAAGTGCATCGGCATGTAGATCAAGAGTTAACCGCGCTGCAGTCATTAACTGATATCGGCTTGATTACCCTTGAACCTGATCCTGTGCTGGCCAGTTCACAGCAACCCTATTATGTCAGTGTTGGCTTACTACCTGAGTCAATCTTCGAATGGTCTGAGTTAACCAGTGATGGTTTTGATGCATTAAGTGCATTAGGCATGGAGATTCAGTTTGATGATGACTTTGACTTACAAATCACCGATGCGCAGTTAGATGTCGACTTAGTCGACGATGATGAGTCAGGGTGGTTTTCATTATCACTCAGCGCCGATATCGATGGTCAAAGTGTGCCGTTATTGGCCTTAGTGGCTCGTTGGTTGCAACAAAATGGTGAGCCAGCCGATGATGATGAATTAATTTTACCCGGCCCGAATGGCGGATTTATTAAAATTAAAGCCAAAACCATTAAGCCACTGATCAGCATTATCCAAGAACTATTTCATCGTCATTCTGGCGATGTTATCGCGATACCACGTAACCGTGCCCATATTTTGAATGATTTATCGGCCAGCGATGTACGGTTACTTAATGGCGAGCGAGTGCGCAATTTAGCCACTAAACTGGCAGAGTTTAAAGGGGTGATCCCGATTGCGTTACCCGATGGCTTAAATGCGACGTTACGTGATTATCAAAAGCAGGGTTATGATTGGTTGTGTTTTCTTAAAGAATATCAATTAGGTGGTATTTTGGCCGATGACATGGGCTTAGGCAAAACGGTTCAAGCTTTGGCTTTTTTACTTAAAGCTAAGCAAGAGGCCACCGAGCATCGCACCAGTTTAATTGTTTGTCCCACTAGCTTAGTCGGCAACTGGTTAAAAGAAGCCAATAAATTTGCTCCGTCGTTGAATGTGGTGGTGATCCACGGTAACAAACGCCAGCCATTATTAGATCACATTAGCGAGTTTGATGTGGTGGTAACTACGTATCCATTAATGCTGCGTGATGAATCCATTTACAGTGAATATGTGTTCGACCATATTATTTTGGACGAAGCACAACAGATTAAAAATGCTCAAGCCAAAGTCAGCCAAGTCATTAAAACCCTTAGAGGCCGCTTCCGTTTATGTTTGTCAGGCACGCCGCTTGAAAACCATTTAGGCGAATTGAAGTCATTGATGGATTTTTGTCTGCCAGGCTTATTAGGGCAGCACACCTACTTTAATAAACAGTTCCGTGGCCCGATTGAAAAGCAAGCCGATGTTGAGAAATCAGTGCTTCTGAGTAAACGTATTGCGCCGTTTATGCTGCGCCGTACAAAAAAAGAAGTGGTATCAGAATTACCCGAAAAAACCGTGATAATTCAAACCTTGGAACTGGAAAAAGACCAACGTAATTTGTACGAGTCTATCCGCTTAGTGATGGAGAAAAAGCTGCGTGAGTTGTTTGCCAAAAAAGGCGTATCAAGCAGTCATATTGAGTTTTTAGATGCTTTGCTGAAGTTACGTCAGGCCTGCTGCGATCCCCGTTTAGTTAAACTTGAACAAGCGCAACAAGTCAAAGATAACGCTAAAATGACGTGGTTAATACAAACCCTACCAGAAATGATTGAAGAGGGTCGTAAAATTCTTATCTTCAGTCAATTTACCGGCATGTTAGCGCTCATTGAAGATGAGTTAAAACGATTGTCCATTAGTTATAGCAAATTGACCGGCCAAACTCGTGATCGCCAAACCCAAATTGATGCGTTTCAAGAGGGTGATAACACGGTGTTTTTAATCAGTTTAAAAGCCGGCGGAACCGGGTTGAATTTAACCGCTGCCGATACCGTGATCCACTTCGATCCTTGGTGGAACCCCGCTGCTGAAAGACAAGCCACCGATCGCGCTCATCGTATTGGTCAGGTAAATCCGGTGTTTGTTTATAAACTGATTGCCCAAGGCACAGTGGAAGAAAAAATCCAGGAAATGCAGCAGCACAAACAAGGTTTAGCTGACAGTATTTTATCCGATGGCACTCAAGGTCCATGGCAAGGTAATGCCGACGATTTAATGGCTCTATTAAGCTAGTTTGCTGCTATTGAGTCTATGCTAATTGTATAAGTTTAAGGCTTGATGAGGTAACGCTATTGCCGCCAGTATACTTTAAGCGAGGCTCATCAGCGCCAAGACAACGGCGCTCAAATCACACAACACCTGCTCAGCATATGACGTATTTTGAGCAAGTGTTTGCCGAGCTTCGGCGTCACCCTGAAAAGATAGCCATTGTTAGGTACAATATTGCTCAGTTTCAAGCACAGCCATATCTGAAAAAAGGTCTGCACACGGCAATTGATCGTTTATTGTTGGTGTTTGAAGACGATAACGACATCGAACTCTTGTATCGCCAAGTGATGAGTGATGATAATATTGCGCTGCGAGTAAGACGCTACCCGCTGATTTTTAAGGGGATTATTAAAATTAATGCCGACAGTGTCGCCGGCAGTAATGTCGATGCTGATCTCATTAAAGATTAATCGTCTTTCGCGTTAACTCAAGGCTAA
This sequence comes from Shewanella sp. CAL98-MNA-CIBAN-0140, assembly GCF_040309905.1. Taxonomy (NCBI): domain Bacteria; kingdom Pseudomonadati; phylum Pseudomonadota; class Gammaproteobacteria; order Alteromonadales; family Shewanellaceae; genus Shewanella; species Shewanella sp. CAL98-MNA-CIBAN-0140. Next base: position 61,647 of record NZ_JBEOPI010000020.1, on the reverse strand, counting down.
TTCGGTCACCATCACCCGCGCGGCAAATTCACCGGGTCCGGCCAAAATAGCGCGACCAACGGCAACAAGATCAACTTGTTTTGTGGCGAGTATGGTCTCAATATAATCAACCGTTTCAATACCGCCTACGCCAATGACGGCAGCTGAGGTTTTGCCTTTAAGCGGCGCGGCATCGTCAACTAAAAAACCTTCGCCACGTTTATCTTTAGGCCGATTCCAACCACCAATTCCCGATGATACATTCAAAATTTCAACCCCAGCACCCACTAACCACTGAGCGACTTGACCCATATCCGTATGGGATAATCCACCTGGATAGCCATCTTGACCAGGGATCCGCGTCATCACAGCCAATCTTGGCGTGGCTTGTTTTATTGCGCGGACAATTTCTAGCAAAATTCGAGTTCGGTTTTCAAGGCTACCACCATATTGATCATCACGTTGATTGGTCAATGGCGATAACCACTGATTAATGCCGTAGCCATGGGCACAATGAATTTCGACTAAATCAAAACCCGCTTTATCGGCACGAATAGCGGCACTCACAAAGTCTTGCTGCCATTGTGCTATGTCATCGAGTGTCATTGCTCTTGGTGTCGGCAATACGCGGTCATAGGCTGGCACTGTAATGCCTGAAGGGCCCATCACATCTGAGCTAATTCCTGCACTGTCTTTACCGCCACAATGGGTAATTTGTAGACCTGTTGTCGCGCCTGCATGGTGTAACGCGCTAGCGATGATGCTAAGTCCCGCAATGCAGGCATCATCATGAGCGCCTAATTGATTCGATTCACTGCGACCAGCAAGATTGACGTGGCTGTATTCAACCATCACCAGCCCAGCACCCGATTGGGCTAGGTTTTGATAATGAGTTAGGGTTTGCTCGGTGGCCAAGCCATTATTGTCTGCGGTTTGCGATGCCATTGGTGGCACCACAACACGGTTTTTTAAGGTTAATCCATTGATTAACGTCAATGGGGCAAAGCGTAGCGCGGTCATTGCAACATCCTATATATTTATGGCTATCAATATGCCAGCAATCAACATAATACTGCCTGCAGTACGATTCATTATCGTTGCCGCCTTAGGGGAGGTAAATACCTGTTTTGCACTTGATGCCAAATAAGCATAAGTGAGATTAACTGAACCAAAAGAGAGGGCTGCAATGGTTAGTATGATAATGACATCGGTAAAGTCTACTTGGTTCATCGGCACAAAAGCAGGGAAAAAACTGACATAAAATATCAATGCTTTAGGGTTGCCTAAGGCGATTATAATACCGGTTAATAAATTTTTGGCCAGATTGACTTTCGGCGCGGCGGCTAATTGCACGCCGTTTGCTGTAGTGCGCAACATGCTGACCCCAAGCCAGCATAAATACAGCGCACTGGCGTATTTTATCAGCTCGAACGCTGGCCCCATAGCGTGAGCAATCGCCGATAAACCAAACAGTGCTAACAGGATATACAGAAAATCTCCGAGCAGCACCCCAAAGGTCATCGCAGCCCCATGTGTAAACCCATTTGAGAATGAGCGCGACACCACCGCAAAAACCGCCGGACCGGGGACCATCGCTAAAATGAGCATGGTGAAAAATAGCCCGATAACTTGCTGGAATATCATTAACTCACTTCAACTTGGGTTAAGGGATGGGATTATATCCTAAATTGTTGCTTTTAAGGTACTAAAGCTAAGGTCACAATGGAACCTTGTGCTGACGGTATACATCTAACGTTAAGATATAGGCTAAAAGCGAAGCAAAAGGCCTAGATGCTAGGACGCTGCGCGGCTAGAGGCTATAAAATCTTAGCAGCGAAGCTGTCACTAGAACCTAGCAAACCGAAGGTCGCTCTAGCCGCTATAGGCGCTCTATTCCTAGGGATCTATCCTGTCGACATGCTCAATACTGCCTTTCGAGGTCGTTTGGGTATCGTTATCGTTATCGTTTTTGCATGAGTGTGTTACATTTCTGGCTTAGATCATTGTGTGGATTAAGTATTGTTGTGAATATCATTTTGTTGACCCATCCTCGAGAAGTGTTGCGAGCCAATAATACTGGGCAGTTGGTAACAAAAGTGCTGGGCGAACGTGTTCGTGTGGTTGAGTGGCATCGTAAACAGCCAGATGCTGCATTATTGAGTGCGATAGAAGCCGGTAAAGTGGGCTTAGTGTTTCCAAGTGCTGACACATTGGCTAATGTTGAGGTACCTTCGCGGGTAGATCAGCCGTTACATCAACCGTCATATGAGTATTTAGTCATCATTGATGCAACATGGCAAGAAGCGCGCAAGATGTTTAATCAAAGCCCTTATTTAAAAGCACTCGCTAAAGTGTCCTTGGTGGGCACGTCCAAGTCGATATATCCGTTAAGACGCAATCAAATTGAAGGCGGATTATGTACTGCTGAATGTGTCATACATATACTGACTGAGTCGAAAAACCTAACTGAAGCACATCAGCTTAGTCAGTTATTGATGACATTTATTGGCGCTAATCCCTAATGGCACGAGCAACCCCTAAATCAATGGCAAATAAAATTCAGTGGTAAATCTTCGCAATATTGAGTGCCGTTTAACTTCGACATAATAAAAACGCTCACTAACAATAAAAATGGCGCTGGGTATATTTAGTCCTGTTGGCGCTAACGGTTAACTCGCATTAATCGCCTTTGCCCAGAGTTAGCCATTATCGCCTTCGCAAATGCAACTCAGAGTCAAAAATCAACTTGAGTCGATCCCGCCGCTCAGCCAACAATGTAACCGCGCCGTTTGCCACTTTATGTTCCAGCGTCCAAAATCCGGCTTTCAATATTTAGCTTTCAACATCCAGCTTTCAACATCCAGCTTTCAACGTCCAAAATGGTGATGGCGATTTATATCACGCTCATTTAAATGAAATTATTTTGCGAGATGATGCGTTAACCGCTCCACAAAACACCATAAAATGAGTCACAGCAAGTCAATACTACGCCGCCAGCGGGATAAAGAACTGTTTGATAACAGGACATTATTCCAAATATTATTCTGCGCTGAGGTTATGCAAACTGAATAAAAATATTGGCGGTGAGTCGCCCTGAACTGGGGTTAGCATCTATGTCGGTGAGTGGATTAACCAAGGTTGAATGAAGCAAATTGCCGGGGTAAATAACTAAGCGATTAGGGCGATATTCTATTTGATGATACAAGCGGTAATGCTCATCGCTGGCAACAAAGTAACTGGGTGTTGTTTGTGTTTTAGCATCTAGAAAAGGTTGCGCTTTGGTAAAATAATGGTCGATGTTTTCCGCGGTGATCCGCTCATAATCGGTCAAATTATGCTTAAAAAACCCCGTGTCGCCATGTGGGCCATCATTAAGATAATGTAAAATGGCGAAGTAATGCGGGCTTGGGGTGTCAAAATGGGGCAAGCATTGCAGCGGTGCTAGGGTTTGTGGCTGTGTATCGATGAGTGAATAGACGCACTGTTGCGGCTTTAAACGTAACTGAGTTGGAATGTGATAAACATCATAAATCAACTGAAACACCGCATTGATAACGTCGATGACATATTGCCTTGGCAACGATGTGCGTTGCCCTGGATAATACGAGCCTTGATCTTGATTAAATTGGCTATCGTTGATAGCAATATCAACCAGCTTGGAGATGTCTCCTGCAAAGTTATCAATCACTATCACCGGCGTTTGTTGTTGGCCAATAAAATGCACTTGTGGTGCAATATTATTGACCTCAACGATCGGCTTTGAGGCTTCAGATGCTGACATCCGCTCTAGCCTTGCATCGCCGTCGATTTACAGTAATGCTGCACAAAGTCATGATGGGCAGGTAAGGTATCGACTTTACGTTTCACCGTGGCTTTGATGCTGTTTAAAAAGCTAGCCAATTCCGCGTCTTCCATCATGTCGACAATCGGATGATATTCTTTAGGCTGTAAACCTTGGCCCATCATCACTTGGATCCACGAGCTCTCACCAAAGAGTTCGTTACCGTATTTGTAGACTTTACCAGACTGGCTAAACATGTCGATACGATGTTGTAATGAGGCTGGGATCGGCATGTTTTTGCAATAACGCCAAAAACGGCTGTCTTCACGGTCGGTCACTTTATAGTGCAGAATAATAAAGTCGCGAATGTTGTCGATTTCAATCTTGGTTTGTTGGTTAAATTCATCTACGTCAGCTTGAATAACCCCATGAGACGGAAACAGCTGCAATAAGCGCACTATGCTGCGTTGGATCATATGAATGCTGGTGGATTCTAACGGCTCTAAAAATCCGGCTGATAAGCCAACTGCAATACAGTTTTTATTCCAATGCTGACGACGAGTGCCGGTTTTGAATTTAATCACCCGAGGTTGATTGATAGGCTTACCTTCAATATTGTTGAGTAACAATTCGGTGGCATCGGCGTCAGAGATATATTTGCTGCAAAATACTAAGCCATTACCGGTACGAGTTTGCAACGGAATGCGCCACTGCCAGCCAGACTCTCGGGCAATGGAACGTGTGTAAGGGATCGGTTTTTGCACCGCCTCTGTTTGGACTGCAATCGCACTGTCGCACGGGAGCCAATGGCTCCAATCTTCAAAGCCAGTATTTAAGGTTTGCTCGATTAATAAGGCTTTAAAACCGGTGCAATCGATAAATAAATCACCTTCGATGAGCTCGCCATTTTCAAGTTGTAATGCGCGAATATTACCGCTGTCTTCATGCTGCAACACATCGGCAATTTTGCCTTCAATACGGGTCATGCCATGATGCTCTGCAAATTTTCGCAGAAACTTAGCGTAAAGGCTCGCATCCATATGGTAGGCATGGTTGTAATCTTGGTTTGGTAGCACCGCAAAACGGCCCTCACGAGCGGCTAAATGTTCAGTGCAATAGTCACCAATCTCGCTGACGATGTTTTTTTGTTGACCTTTAAGCCAAAAGTGTTGAAAACCACAGGCCCAGCAGTCTTTGCCTAAAAAACCAAATGAGTGCAAATAGTCTTTATTGACGTCATGCCAGTTTTCAAATTGAATCCCGAGTTTAAAGGTGGCGTTGGTGGCGGCCATCACATCTTGCTCTTTTAATCCCAGTAAGCGATGAAACACGTGCAGAGTGGGAATGGTGGCTTCGCCCACACCGACAGTGCCAATTTCATCGGATTCGACTAAGACAATATCAAGGTTTTTGCCCAATAGTTTGCTAAAGGCGGCCGCGGCCATCCAACCTGCTGTACCACCACCGGCTATGACCACTTTTTTAACTGATTTATTCATCTTGGGCATCCTGTTTAATGTCTTAGTCTCTTGCATTTAGCATTATCGTTTTAATTTGTTAATTAAGTCTGCGCGTAATTTACGGGCGTTTAGTTCATCTAATGGCTTGGTTAACATGCCTTTAGCATTGTCTGGAATGTGGCTGTCATCAACATCGTCATGATCGAAAATGTAATGCTCAAACAGTGCTTTCCATGCTTGGCGTTGTGCTTTCGGTAATGAGCGCAGGCTTAACATGCTGTGGAGCAGGGCATTGTTCGGTCGCCCTAAATGGCCCGGTGTGTCGCGCCACCAATGGGTAATGAGTACGTTAAAGTCTTCAACGCCACGGACATGGTGCCACCACATACTGGGGATAAACAGCACATCACCAGGACTCAGTTCAGCGGTAAAGGATGCCGCAAGTGCCTGCTTAAATTTTGGGAAACGCGCAAAGTCAGGGGCGGCAAAATCGACCATGCTGATGTCTTGTCCGCCAGGGGCGAACTCCATTGGCCCAACATATAAATTACTGATTTGCTCGGGCGGAAATAAGGTAAAGGTGCGTTTTCCGACAGCGTTACAAGCCAGGTTGAGGGGGAAGTCAAAATGCGCGGCAACTTTGGTTTGGTTGCCAAGCCAAATACTGGTTAATGCTTGTGTGGGCGATAAATCTAAACTGTTTTGTTCACCAAGCCCAGGCAAACATTGGTGAATGTCAGTTGAGCCCATGTAAATTCCAGCAGGTGCTTTACTCGCATTCTCTTGTTGTATGCGACTTAATAATTGGTTGAAATCAAGGCGGCCCGCTTGGTAATTAAAGCCATTAACTTGCTGATTATAAAACACTCGCCCATGTTGATCTTGGGGTAAATAATACGCGGTAACGGCTGATCCCTGATAAAATTGACGCAGATAATCCATCGCTTTATCAGCAGACTCAAGACCTGCTTGCACTAAAGGCCAGTGACGGCATAAGCCTTTAAACACCATAGGTGTATCTGCATGTTCAATATGAGCCAGTACGTTATCTAAGGTCCAATCGCTAACGCTGTCGACAGTTTGTATCGAGTCAGTTTGTTTAAGATCCGGTAGCGCTGGCTCAGATCGAGTTGGATCAGCGTTGGGCATCACCATAATCAATTAACCTTGGGCGTTTTTAAGGTTAAGAAGCTCGCGAACTTTACTGTGTGAAGCTAATGTCATGTAAATGGCTTGCAAGTAACCTTGCTGGTGTAATGTGCCCAGTGTTTCAGCTGATAATCCGGCTAGGGTATTTTCATTAATGGTATAAAAGCCAATCATTTGATGTTTTTGGCCATTATCTAATTCGATGTCTAAGGTGAAAGATTCGAGCAACTCATGTTGAATTAAGATATCGATAAAGCGATTACTGTCGATGATCCCGTGGTGAATAGCTTCAAGCATTTCACCCATTTCATCTAATAGTGGTGTGTTACCGCCATAGGGTAAAAACAACGCTTCACCTTCGGTTCGGCCAACTCTTGGGTGCTCTACATCGAGGTGAATAACGCGTTGCTGACGTTCAATGCCATCTTCTTGTACGGTTTGTTGGCCAATCAAAAACGGCTGGCGGCGAACGCCAAGGGGGATATACGATGCATTCCAACCAGCGTCAGATAAAAACAGATTCTCATCCTGCTGAAAACCAAACAATGCCACAGAGTAAAACTGGCCAGTTGCCGCGTCCTTATGGAAAAAAATAGGATAATGAGCTTGAACGCTGCGAAATTCTTGTGGAAAGGTCACGCTGTACCAAAGGTTGTCGCCTAATGCGGCAGAGCGGTTGGTGATAACCTTTAGATCTTTATGATCGATACTGTTAAGTAATACATGTTGGCTCATATTGATGTCCTATCTTATTCGTTCAAATACATTGTGTTGTTATGATTATTGTAGGTGATCTATAGTTCTAGTGGTTTTCAATGCTAACCGCTTTAATACTAGCAGCCCAGCTTGCTCAGCTAAAGTGTATTACAGTTTAGGAAACCCGTATTGGGCCACTTTTTCCAGTAAAGCGCGATTGCTGGGTAAGCTTTTACTTAATGCTTGAGTGCGTTGCTGGTTGTCGTTAAAAAGTTGCTGTGCCAGTTGTTGCATTGACGGTTTAACATGAGTGGGTAACTGAGTTTGAAAACCCATGCCATACAAGACATATTGAAAACTGGCGGCCGGAAATAAAGCTTCTTTATAACTAATATCATACTGGCTTGGTACTTGGTAGCGCCATAATTCAAGTTTGGCTTGTAAACTGTCGGGTATCGATTGGTTATCGCGATGGTCGCGCCAATAGCCATCAACTTCACGTTGGCTTATTACATAATGCAGTTTCAAAAAGTCGATGATTTGTTGCCAGTGTAATTGGTAGCGATCGTTCACCCTTGCTGCGATGGTATCCATCACTTGACGGTTGGGGGGTAATTGCTGCGCTAAGGTTGAGGCTGTCCATTCAATTAACGCCAATGCTGAGGCTTCTAATGGTTCAATAAACCCTGCTGCCATGCCAATGGCAATACAATTGTTTTGCCAACACTTGGCTCGATAACCGGGATTGAAGGATAATTTACGCGGTTGAAGTTTATCGATAGTGGCTGCGTCCCCCAAATAGGTAAACAGTGTTCTCTCGGCGTCAGCGTCATTGGTATGGCTTGATGAATACACATACCCCACGCCTTTGCGTGTAGGTAGGCCTATGTCCCAAATCCAACCGTTTTGTTGCGCGGTTGAATGAGTACAAGACGCTATAGGACTGCCATCTCCTGAATAAGGTACTTGTACCGCAAGGGCGGTGTCATTAAATAATACCGCTTTTTGGCATAAAAACGGCACGTGTAAATGCTCACCCAACAACAGTGACTTAGTGCCACTGCAGTCGATAAATAATTGACCACTAATCTCGCCATTTTCTAGGGTGACCAGTTTGGCGATATCACCATTATCATGGTTAACAATATGACTGACATGATCGCGAATATGGCTTATCCCAAGTTTTTGGGTGCAATGTTCGGTCAACAGTTGGCTGAATTTTCCGGCATTAAGATGGTAGCCATAATTATTTTGAAAATGATACTGCGCCGATGAAATGGATTTTGGCGCTAACCCCAGTTGAGTTAGAACCTCTTGACTACTGACGGCTTCGGCAAAGCTGACTTGGTCTGCATGGGACAACCAAAATGGACATAAGTCGAGCTCTTGATGGCCGTGGGGTAAGCTAAAGGGATGCAAGTAACTGTCTGATTGAGCTGGATTACCTACTTGGGCGTTATGGCTAGCAGGATCACGGCGCCAATGAATAAATCGTGAACCTTGTTTAAAGCTGGCGTCGCAACGACGAATAAACTCGTTTTCATCGATGCCAATTTTACTCAAGGTTGAACGCATCGAAGGCCAAGTGCCTTCACCAACACCGATTGTGGCGACGTCGGGAGATTCTATTAAGGTAATGTTGAGCTTGGGCGAGTGGGCTAGGACACCATTATCAACATTATGCTCAGCAGCCAGTAATCCAGCGGTTATCCAACCGGCTGTACCGCCTCCAACAATGACTATTTCGGTGATTGCGTTTTGCATAATCTCTACCTACGCCTTTGGCACTATCGTTATTAATATTGTTGTTATTATTATCGTTATTTGTGTTGCAGATTTTATGATGTTCAAGTCATATCATAAGTAGAATTCAATAAAATGTAACCACTTTCAAGTATTGGTTTTTCAATCTCTGCTCAAAAGCTTGTTGAGAGCTTAGGCTGAAATAAAAATAGTAACGTCCTTGTTACTTAAGGTGTTGCAATAAAAAGAGGTGACAAAGTCTGTGCACCTCAATGACCTAAAAATAAAACGTTTTAACATTTTCCGCCTAACGCCAAGGGTATTAGGCGGAATGTCTTTTAGCGCGATGCTCTTTAGCTAAATGTCCCTTAGCTAAATACGACTTAGCGCAATATCACTAAGCTCAATGTTACTAACGTTATGGGCTTAGAAAGTATAACGAGCGCCTAAGCTATAACGTGCGCCGGTTTCGGTTAGGTTTAACACTTGCTCGCCAGCACGTCCGTGAACACGGGTGTACTCTTCAGTAATGTTAAGTCCCTCGAAGAACACGGTTAAGCCTTCTACAGATTCGATGTCGTAGCTAACAGACAAATCGATTTGTGAGTAGGCTTCAGTGTACTTAGGGTTAGCCCCCGTATCTTGACTACGCGAGTTTAAGAACTCGTCACGCCAGTTGTACGCCACACGTGCTTGGAAACCATAGTTTTCGTACACTAGTACGGCGTTAGCGGTATCACTGATGCCGATGATTGCAGATTGATCTGCTAATGAGTAATTGTTGTATGCCTCGTCACTATCAACCAAGGTATAGTTAGCAATTACACCAAAACCAGTTTCACCAAAGAAGTGCTGTACTGCTAATTCCCAACCATCAATCACTGACTTACGTGAGCTGTTGGATGGGGTGTCGACGTTAAAGCTTAATAATTCATCATTATTAGCCGCACTGCCACTGATGGTTTGATTGGCAACATCTACGGCGGCATTATCAGCAAAGTTATTGAAAATATAGTCACGAACTTCGCCTGCTTCGGTTGTACCCGTTGCTGCTACTGCTGCTTTATATAAATCACCTGATGCAGGGTTATAAATGCCGTTAGTGCTTTTAACGATGCCATTGCTGATGAAGTTTTCAGTATCTTTGCGGAAATAACCCACAGACACATAGCTTGATGGGGCGTAATACCACTCTGCTGAGAAGTCGATATTTTGCGACTCTAACGGCAGTAATGTTGGATTACCCGCTGAAGCACCACCATTAGTACGGTTAGCGAGCGTGGCTAATACAGTACCACCTTGAATGTCAGTGTAATTAGGGCGACCAATCGTTTCGCTGTAAGCCGCACGTAGCATCACATCTTCTACCACTTCAATATTGAAGTTGAAACTTGGCAGAATGTAGTCGTAATCACCTGATTTAGTTTCAAATACTTGCTCACCAGTAGGTGTTAATGCAATTTCAGTTTCGGCAATCCAATCTGCGCCATCATAGCCCGCTACTGCAGCTGTTGAGGTAACGTCAGTTTGCTCATAACGTAAGCCAAAATGCACGTCATACGGCATGCCGGCAATTTCGTTATCGTAGTTGTACTGTAGGTAAACGGCTTGTGATTCTTCTTCCGTAAAACGGTCAGTTTCAGCCGCATAATTAGTTGATGGACAGAAGCCATTTCCACAGTCACCACTTACCGAAGAGGCATAATTTGCTGCCGCGAAGTCACGAACAGAATGAAAGTCCCACATGAAAATGGTATTTAAAATATCGAAGTTACCATCAGTAAGCGAGAAATCACCGCCTGTGGCATCAAATTTGTCTTGAATCGTATCTGCTGGGAACCAAGCGTCTTCAAAGTCACCCGCCGATCCCACGCCCCCCCAATCGTTACGTTGCACGTTAACGGATTTAGAGTGATTATTGACATTGGTCAACTCAATACCAAAGTCAATGCTACCCACGTCGTCAAAGATATATTCACCGTCAAACTGATATTGATCAATTTCAGACTTATTACGCTCGTTAGTGAACACCGAACCGGTAAGAAGCATATCTGCAGGGGTGACGGCATTACCACCACCAACTGCCAGGATAGGTAAATCACCACTAAAGTCAGTAGCTGCACTCGTACGCACAAAAGCTGCGGTACTTAAGCTGTTACTTGAACCGTAAAGATTATTAGGTTTATTTTCAGCCGTTGAGTTGTGCGCATCGAATGTCAGTTTTAAGCTATCTGTCGCTTGCCACTCAATGTTAAAACCTAATGATCCACTTTCGTTACGTACGCCATAATCGCCTGCTGCCATTGATAAGTCAGCAGGTGCGTCATAAGTTTCAGAATAAATGAGTGGTGATGCAATCGGGCCATCACTCCACACGTTTTCAGATGGTACAAAGTTAAACCAAGCTGATACGTCGTTAGATTGGGTGTCGATATCGTTACGCATGTAGGTGTAATCTAAACTCGCGACGATGGTATCAATGGGGCTGTACTGTAAGACTAACTGGCCATTAGTTCGAGTACGTTGCTGTTCTTCAAAACGATAAATGGTGGTTTGTGGTACTGAGTAAATGTCGTCATCACCAGGGCGATTAACTTGGGTGTCGTCTTTTGCAACGCCGCCCCATTCACTGTTGTCTGTCGTACCGGGAAAGCTGCGCCAGCCTGTACCGACTTGCGCTTGCTGGTTACCACTTTCACGTTCTTGATAACTGGCCGATAGCGAAATACCAAATTTATCATCAGCAAACGTGTTTGAGTATAAACCTGATAACTCAGGAGTAACTGAGCCATTATCTGTTGATTGATCATCAACCGCTTTTACACCAAATGAGGCTTTTAACCCCGGCGAACTAAATGGCTTGTGGGTTAAAATATTGATAGTTGAACCAATACCACCGGTTGAGTTTGACGCTAAGCTGGTTTTATAAACTTCAACACCGCTGATACTTTCTGATGCAATGTTAGCAAAGTCAAATGAACGCGAGCCAGTGGTAACAGGCATTTGACGACCATTGAGGGTGATCAAATTATAGTCAGGGCCAAAACCACGCACCGTGACTTTACTGCCTTCACCGTTTTCACGATCAATCGACACCCCAGTGATACGCTGTAACGATTCAGCTAAGTTGGTGTCAGGAAACTTACCAATATCTTCTGCAGAAATAGAGTCTACGACTCCATTTGAAGAACGTTTGACATCCATTGATTTAATTAAACTGCCACGAATACCTGTGACCTGTAACACTTCTATGTTTTCTTCACTGGCTTCATCAGCAGCATAGGCCGGTAGCATACTGCTAACACCAAGCACTAGCGATAAACTGGTAGCAAGCTTGGTTTTGGTAAATGTTGTTGTTTTCATCTAGGAAATCCCCATTGACTAGATTCTACTTCTCTCAATATTGCGGGTTAGGCGCAAGTCGTTTTTTTAATTCTCTATCCACGCGGTAATCATTATTTATAAATAGTTGTGTTATAAAACTGCTAATGTAAGCGCTTACATAAAACTAGTGCAAAACGTGACCGCCGTCAACAAAAACAAGTTTTAATTATTACATTTCGTTAACTTCTGTGTAAGGTTTTTTATTAATATTATTTTTAATTGTTGTTTGTAAACAGTTTAATTTTTATTAAAATACGCACGCAAAAATGTAAGCGCTTTCTTTTGTTAAGCGATTTGTGAATGAAATTAGTAATAAGTTATCTGATAAATCACAAGATCAGCAGCACATTTTGTAAACTACATTCTATCGAAGGGATGCTGGCACAGGGGTGGTGGTTAATCATGCTTGAAACAGATTGAGCTTATGATATCAATCTGTTTCATTATCAGAATAGCTTAGAGTGGCTCAAGTTTTTCAATTTATGGCGCATTAATGCAACGCAAAAGAAGAACGCTTGAGTCGCTACATGAGCAGATAGTAAATACGATTGGTAAGATGGCGGATCAACTTGAAAAGGTATCAGCAACATTGACATTAAGGGCATTACAACCCTTGATAGCAGCGCATATTGTCGACAGCTCTTGAAAATGAAAGTTAATTATCGTGGTTTGTTGAAATCGCTTTAGCCGAATCACGGATAAATAACTCAGGTTGAAACGAGCTCTCAACCGTGACGTCTTTATCGTTATACACTTGCTGTAATACCCAACGAGCAGCCATTTTACCCATTTCATGGATTGGGTTATTAACGGTCGATAGCTTAGGTGAGATGTATTGTGGAAATGGAATATTATCGTAGCCGATAAATGAAATATCGTCCGGTACGCGCAAACCTCGCTCTAAACACACCGATATTGCCCCAGAGGCCATTTGATCGCTAGCACATACCACCGCAGTGATGGGTTTATTGCGTGACAGTAAATATTCCATTGCATCACTACCGCCAAATTCGCGGAAGTTACCTTCAAAGCACAATTCTGGGTCGAATGGTACTTGGTATTCTTGCAGGGCTCGTTTATGCCCTTTAAGACGATCTCTGGCATCGAGTTTGTATAATGGCCCAGAAATATAGGCGACATCTTTATGCCCAAGCGACAGGATATATTGAGTCGCCATATAACCACCAAGTTCATTTTCTAAATAAACACAACGCTCTTTAATTGATTCAATATAGCGGTTAATAAAGACCACTGGCGTTGATGCTTTGCTTAGCTTAATCAGGTACTCATCAGATACGGCTTCAATGTCTAAAATCAACGCATCACAGCCGCGACTTAATAAAAACTCAACCGCTTCTTTTTCTTGTTTTTCATCACTGTGACCGGCGGCAATAATGACATGTTTATTGGCAGTGCGAAGGGCTGTTTCGATTTCTGTCATCATTGGGCCATAATAAGGGCCATCAAGTTGTGACACTAACACTCCGACACTATTGGAACAGTTTGAGGCTAATGATTGGGCAATAGTGTTTGGGCGATAGCCCAGCGCCGCCATTGCATCGAGTACTTTTTGCTTCGTTTTATCACTGACTTTGGTGTTGTCGTTCATCACTCTGGACACTGTCGCCAGAGACACACCTGCCATCACGGATACATCGTAAATTGTTGCCATATTATTGTATTTATACCAATCAAATTAAATATTTAGTCAGATCAGAGCCGCTCAAGCATTTAAATTCAAGGCACATTGATATAAAAATGGTTATGCCGTTTTACATCAATGCAACACAGAAATGGAATACTTAAGTGCCTCCCGTAGGGCGGGTTTTAGCGTGCTTTATGCTGCGCTGAACGCTTTCGCCAGAGCGCGAGTATGACGTCAATCGTTCTCCTTGCTGACAGCGCTTTGAGTTTCCGCTAATGAGCAAATATTTAATACGATTGGTATCCAGCCAGCTTGGATCACATGGTTCCAAGACTAACATGCTTTTATTTCGCTTCTCTATTTAATTCTAAGTGAATTTGGTCCACTTTTTGATTATCTAAGGTGTACCAACGCATGACAAAAGCCACCAGTAATGAACCAATAGCAGGGTAAATGGTGAATGATAATAATATCCCTTGTTGGGTATGCTCTGTTTGGATAACATCAGCCTGATAACCATAACCAGCCAGTAACCAACCCGCGGCAGCGCCACCAATAGCGACCCCAAGTTTGATAAAGAAAATCACCGATGAATAAATCATCCCAGTAATACGCACGCCGTTTTTATATTGACCGTAATCGACTACATCAGCCATTTTGGCCCAGAGTAACGGGGTAGCCATGTTGAAGGTAAACCCCCACACAATAAACATCGCAAAAGCTAACACCACTTGGTCACTTGCAACAAAGTAGCTGATGACACACATTGCTGCCGCGATCAGCTGCAAGGTGATGTAGGCTTTTACTTTACAAAAACGCTTCGCTAACGGCTCAGCCAAAATGCAGCCAAAAATGTTACCGACCATTCCAAGGGTAATAAACAGTGTGATGGAATCTGGCATATTTAAGAAATATTTAACGTAGTAAATCGCTAAACTGGTGCGCAATACCATTCCTGATAATAAGCATACTGCCGCTATGGCTAACACACGCCATTGGTCATTCTGGAGCATGTCAGTAAAGTCTTTTTTAAAGCTTGATTGCTGATCAACGGGCGGATGTAGGCGTTCTTTGGTGCCCCAAAAGCAGACCAAAAACATCGCTACCCCCAAAATACTCATGGCAGCTATGGTCAGTTGGTAGCCTTTTGCTTGATCGCCTTTACCTAAAAACTCCACCAATGGCAAGGTTAGGCCAGACACCAATAATCCGCCCAGCATCGCAAACACAAAACGATATGATTGCACTGATACCCGTTCTTTAGGGTCGGCAGTCAATACCCCGCCTAAGGCACAGTAAGGAATGTTAATGGCGGTATAAACCATCATTAATGCCGTGTAGGTCACGAAGGCATAAATCATTTTGCCATCTTCAGACAAATCTGGGGTGGTAAAGGCAAGTACGCTGATTATTCCAAAGGGCAGGGCAAACCATAATAGGTAGGGTCTAAATTTTCCCCAACGAGTATGGGTTCGGTCAGTTAATGCACCCATTAATGGATCGGTAATGGCATCAATTAAGCGAACGGCTAAAAACATGGTGCCAACAAATGCAGGTGAAATACCGAAAATATCGGTGTAGAAAAAGGTTAAAAATAGCATTACCGTTTGGAATACAATGTTACTGGCGGTGTCCCCAAGTCCGTAGGCTACTTTTTCTCTTATACTGATCATACATGCCTCAATTATTATTTTATATTTTAAAATGATGCAACTGTTTGAATAAGATTAAGTCATTTAGATAACGACTTAATCTCCATTTTATGTTTAGTTATTTTCTTGCGCTAATAAAGTCTCGATATGCGTGTGCACTGGTTTTTAAGGTGCGCTGTTGGTTAGCATAATCGACATAGACAATACCGAAGCGTTTTAAATAACCTTCTGCCCACTCAAAATTATCCATCAAACTCCAAGCAAAGTAGCCCACAACATTAACACCTTGTTCAATGGCCTTGTTTACTGCATTTAAGTGGGCGTCATAATATTTGACTCTGTCAACATCATCTACCTTGCCATCTAGCAGTTTATCGTTCATTGCCGCACCATTTTCAGTAATGTATATCGGTGGTAATGGATAAAGCGCATGTAATGAGGTTAGCAAATCAGTAAAGGCTTGCGGATAAATTTCCCAGCCCATATCGGTTTTAGGTTTGCCAACCATGTCTACTTGGCTAAAGCCATTTTCCGCATCGGCTTTATAAACCGCGCGGGTATAGAAGTTAATCCCTAAAAAATCGATGGGTTGGGCGATAATATCAAAATCACCGTCTTCAATAATGGGTACATCTTCTGCGGCAAAATCATTGATGATGTCTGGGTAGCACCGGTCAAATAACGGTTTTATGTACCATTGATTAAAGTATTGGTCGGCTTTGTCGGCGGCTTGTACGTCTGCAACGCTGTCGGTTGCGCTATAACAAGGGGTAAAGTTAAGCACAATACCATTTTGGCTAGTTGGGCTGTTTTTTTGCAGTACCTTCATGGCTAGGCCATGTGCCAGTAATAAATGATGCGCCGATTGGCGACCATAAGCCTTTTTCGCTAATCCAGGTGCATGAACGCCAATTTCATAGCCTAAGTAAGAGCTGCAAAAAGGTTCGTTAAAGGTGGCATAGGAATACACTCTGTCACCGAACGCTTGAGTGATTTTGTCGGCGTAGTCCGCAAACTGATAGGCCGTTTGACGATTTAACCAACCACCATTATCTTCAATATGTTGCGGTAAATCCCAGTGATATAAGGTGACAAAAGGTTTAATACCGCGACGGATTAATTCATCAAGTAAGTCGGTATAAAACTGAACACCTTGTGGGTTAAGGCTGCCATCTTGGTGCATAACCCGAGGCCAGGAAATTGATAAACGGTAGGCATCAACCCCTAATGATTCAATTAAATCAATGTCTTCACGCCATAATTTAACGTGCTCGCAAGCTTGCTCACCGTTAGAGTTATCACGAATTTTACCTTTAGTGGCACAAAATGTATCCCATATACAAGGGAGGCGTGATGCCACTGCGCCTTCAATTTGAAAAGAAGCAGTCGCCACACCAAAGGTGAACGCTTTTGAATGCATTTTGGAATCGGCTGGTAACATAATTTTCATATATTTATTCACTTAGTATTGATTAATTTTGTCTATTTTTATTAATAACGTATTAGGTTGAAACACCCCGAGAAAAGCCATTGTGACGTGTTAACTACACAGTAAAAATTATGCTCTAGCGTTTAAAAATCGTTGACATCAGTTATCGATATGTTAAAAATGAAAGCGCTTACATTGAGATTAGTGATTAATTATCCAAAGGTCAATAATTGATTCGGCTAATTATTATCAATGAACCAAATGCAACATTGTCGGTGTTGACCTGACGATATGGAGATTATTTTTGGTGATATTGTCACTGACGTAAGGTACTGCAACCCAACATAACGATTAACAACAATAAGGGAATGTCATGGCGACTTCGCAGCTTCAATCAGAATTAACTCAGATTAATTCAACCCATCAGCAGGGGAACTTTCGCTTTGCGTTAGTGGCGTTAACATCGTTATTTTTTATGTGGGGCTTTCTAACCTGCCTCAATGACATTTTAATCCCTTACTTAAAAAATATGTTTGACCTTAATTACACCCAAGCGATGCTGGTGCAGTTTTGCTTTTTTGGGGCCTACTTTATTGTGTCGATCCCGGCGGGTGCGCTAGTGGGTAAGATTGGTTATCAGAAAGGTATTATTACCGGATTAATTATTGCCTGTATTGGCTGTTTACTGTTTTACCCATCGGCTAGTTATGGCTCTTACAATATGTTCTTGTTTGCTTTTTTTGTATTAGCATCAGGTATTACTATTTTGCAAGTGTCAGCCAATCCTTATGTCAGTGCGTTAGGCCCTGCTGAAACGGCATCATCTCGGTTAACGTTAACCCAAGCATTTAATTCATTAGGCACTACCGTTGCGCCATTTTTCGGTAGTTGGTTAATTTTGTCGACGGTGGAGCACGACGATAAAATCACAGAAGTTGGCGAAGTGATTGGCCAGCTATCTGTTCAGCAACAAGCCAGTGCAGTACAAACGCCTTATCTTATTTTAGCGGGTGCGTTGTTTGTATTGGCATTCATTTTTATTTTGCTAAAACTGCCTTTACTGGGTAAACGAGACACTCAGTCTAGTGCAGCAGTCAAAGGCAGCGCATGGCAATATCCACATCTGGTATTGGGTGCGGTAGGTATTTTTGTTTATGTTGGTGCTGAGGTCGGTATTGGCAGTTTTTTGATCAGTTTTTTAACTCAAGATCATATTGGCGGGGTGTCTGAATCGCAGGCAGCACATTATATTGCTTACTACTTTGGTGGTGCGATGGTAGGGCGCTTTATTGGCGCTGCTGTGATGCAAAAAATTAAAGCGGGTAAGGTGCTAGCGTTTAACGCGGTATGTGCTTGTATTTTGGTTGCTGCAGCCATGTTAAGTGCTGGCACCGTTGCCATGTGGGCGTTATTGCTAGTCGGATTATGCAACTCAATTATGTTCCCCACTATTTTCAGCTTAGCGTTACATGATTTAAAACAACACACTAGCCAAGGTTCGGGCATTTTATGCTTAGCCATTGTGGGTGGCGCGGTATTGCCGTTATTTCAAGGTATGTTAGCGGACAGTATTGGCATTCAATTAGCGTTTATTGTGCCTCTTTTATGTTACGGCTTTATTGGTTATTACGGGTTGATAGGGTGTGATGCAAAACGCCCCGTGTCAACAGAAATGGCGTAAGGGAAATACAATGAAACAGACTCAATTACAGCGTGTCTCGATAGCCATAACGTCGACAAAAACCAGCTTGATTGCCTTAGGTATTTTGTTTAGCCTCAGCGGGTGCAACGACAGTCAACCCACAAATAAGCTTGCTACAGAAGCCGCTGTTATTAATGTTACCGCTGAGAACACCGCATCAAAGTCATTAGCTATTTGGCCTCAATTAACCCCAGCCATAGCAAAAGATCCAGCATTAGAAGCCAATATTGATGCATTAGTGGCCAAGATGACGCTTGAACAAAAAGTGGCCCAGATGATCCAGCCAGAGATCCGTGATATTACCGTTGAAGATATGCGTAAATATGGTTTTGGATCATATCTTAATGGTGGCGGTGCTTATCCTAATAATGACAAGCACGCGACTCCAGCAGATTGGATTGCGTTAGCTGAATCATTTTATCAAGCATCAATTGATGACAGCGTCGACGGCATTAATATTCCAACCATGTGGGGCACCGATGCCGTACACGGTCATAACAATGTTATTGGCGCGACCTTATTTCCGCATAATATTGGTTTGGGCGCCGCCAATAACCCTAAATTAATTGAAAAAATTGCTGCGATTACAGCCAAAGAAGTCATGGTAACGGGGATTGATTGGGTATTTGCTCCCACCGTTGCGGTGGTGCGTGACGATCGCTGGGGCCGGACTTACGAAGGTTATTCTGAGGACCCACAGATTGTAAAAACCTATGCTTATGCCATTGTCGAAGGCCTACAAGGCTCAGTGAAAGGCGATTTTTTATCTGATCAACATGTTATTTCAACGGTAAAACACTTTTTAGGTGATGGCGGAACTGAAAAAGGCATAGACCAGGGCGAAAACCTGGCCAGTGAACAAGACTTATATGACATACATGCACAAGGCTATGTGGGTGGACTCAATGCTGGATCACAAAGTGTTATGGCATCATTTAATAGCTGGCATGGGGTTAAAAATCATGGCAATAAATATCTATTAACAGATGTACTTAAAGATAAATTAAATTTCGATGGTTTTGTGGTAGGTGATTGGAACGGTCACGGACAAGTTGCAGGCTGTACTAATGAGTCTTGTGCGCAAGCCGTCAATGCTGGGTTAGACATCTTTATGGTGCCAACTGCAGCTTGGAAACCATTATATGAAAATACTATCGCCCAAGTTAACCGCGGCGAGATTAGTCAAGCGCGGATAGACGATGCGGTAAGCCGTATTTTGCGAGTCAAGTTTCGTGCGGGTTTGTTTGAAAAACCTAGCCCTGTCAATCGTCCGTTATCGGGTAAAACAGAATTAATTGGTCAAGCAAGTCACCGTGAAGTAGCTCGCCAAGCGGTACGAGAATCATTAGTGCTGCTTAAAAATAATCAATCATTATTGCCGCTAAAGCCGAACGTTAAGGTGTTGGTTGCAGGTGATGCTGCGGATAATATCGGTAAACAATCCGGTGGCTGGACCATTACGTGGCAGGGCACTGATAACCAAAATAGTGACTTTCCTGGTGCTACGTCAATTTACGCTGGTATTGATAAATTGGTGACTCAAGCTGGTGGTAAAGCCACATTGAGTGTTGCCGGTGAATTTGACCCGCAGCAAAAACCTGATGTTGCAATAGTGGTGTTTGGAGAAGAGCCCTATGCAGAAGGTAACGGCGATATTGATAACGTAGAATATCAGCGTGGCGATAAGCGCGATTTGGCTTTATTGAAAAAGCTCAAAGCACAGGGGATCCCGGTGGTATCAGTATTTATCAGCGGTCGCCCAATGTGGGTTAACCCTGAATTTAACCAGTCAGATGCGTTTGTTGCCGCGTGGCTTCCAGGATCTGAAGGCCAAGGCATAGCAGACGTGTTGTTCACTAAGCCAGATGGAAGTGTTGCTTATGATTTTGTCGGTAAATTGTCATTCTCATGGCCATCTTCGCCACAGCAAACTCAAGTTAACGTGCCATTAGCGCAAGATAACAGCGCCCAAGCCCAAGCTGACTATCAACCGCTTATTCCTTACGGCTATGGGTTAACCTATCAGTCAGCGTCAACCGATGCGGTAACCTTAGATCAGTTATCAGAAGATAATTTTTCAGCCACTCAAACACTTGAAGACTTAGCTTTATTTGAACGCGCAGTGAAATCTCCTTGGTCAATGTACATAGCAACCAATAATGAGCGACAGGGCTTATCAAGCAGCGTGGCAAACAATAGTGCACTGAATATCCGTACTATGGATCGCGTAGTGCAAGAAGATGCACGCTTAGTCTCTTTTAATGGTAGTGAACAAGGGACTGTTGGTTTAATCAGTAATTTCCCGCGCGACTTTAGAGCCTACAGCAAAGGTCATTCAGCGTTATCACTGAGCATTAAAGTGCTGCAACCAGTACAAAAGCCGTTGTGGTTAGGGTTGGCGTGTGAAGGTGATTGCCGTCAACAAGTGGATATTGCCAAGCTGGTCAATACTAAATTAGGCGAATGGCAAGCCATCAGTGTATCGCTCAATTGTTTCGCTGGTGAGCCAATGGATTTTGCTAAACTTGTGTCGCCTTTTTATCTGGCCACGGAAGCGAAAGTTGAATTAAGCTTTAGCGATGTTGTCATCCAAGCCAAGCAAGGCGGCAATACCATTCAATGCCAGTAAAATATTTAATATTAAGGGGTTAGGGGTATTTTATTACTGATAAGCCTAGCTAATCATAATTAGAATGAAGGTGATAATAGCGCTTTAATATTGACTGGCGAATGCGAGACGATGACATAACGATATCTAGCGGTTGAATACAAATACAAAAATGGACTGTATTGCTTGAGTGTGACGTTGCTTGGCTTAGTATCTAACGGAGTTAATATACAGTTACTCAACAATCATACTTAGTTGTTGAAAACCGGTGCTTAGTTATTTTTGATTGAAGTGCAATCAAATGGTTATCAATCTATGATGTTAATAATGGCATAATGTCGTATCGATAGTGTGTTGATCTCTAACGTGATATGAATTTGATAAGGAATTGATTTGTCTAACATTGTATTTTCAAAAACAGACTTACAGCAAATAGTAACTCTCGCCAAACAAGCCGGCGAAGCCATTATGCAGGTTTATGCTCAAACTGATTTACAGATTGAAGTTAAACAAGATGATAGCCCGGTTACCGCGGCTGACATCGCTAGCCACAATGTGATTGTTGCCGGCCTTAAACAGCATTTTGCAGATATTGCTGTGATGAGTGAAGAAGATGCTGATATTAGTTGGGCAGAACGACAAACCTGGCAAACCTATTGGTTGATTGATCCACTGGATGGCACTAAAGAGTTTATTAAACGCAATGGTGAATTTACTGTCAATATTGCGCTGATCCACCAGGGACAAGCGATAGTCGGCGTAGTTTATGCGCCAGTATTAGGTAAATGTTATAGCGGCATTGTTGGCCAAGGTGCTTGGCTTGAGCATAACGGGCAGTTATCGATATTAGATATTCATGACCGAGCAGTGCAATCGCCACCTATTGTAGTTGGAAGTCGCTCTCACGTTAGCCCAGATGTTGCCGCTTATTTACAGACTATTGGCGAACACCAAATGTTAAGCGTCGGCAGTTCATTGAAATTTTGTATGGTGGCCGAAGGCCAAGCCGATGTTTATCCGAGACTAGGCCTAACCAGTGAATGGGATACTGCAGCAGCGCAAGCGGTATTGGAAAGTGCGGGTGGACGGGTTGTTGAATATCCGGCACTAACACCACTGCAATATAACCAGAAAGAAAATATTTTAAATCCGTATTTTATTGCCGCATCATCGGCATGGTTTGCCCGCAAGTAGTTGGAATCGTTTTCAGCCTTTGTTGGTCAAATATGGAATCCCAATTAATAATCAGCAAATGGAGTGACAAGTTATGATGCGCATGGGCGTCGATCTCGGTGGTACCAAAATTGAAATAGTGGCGTTAGCCGAAGATGGTGCTGAAATTTTCAGGAAGCGCATTTCTACTCCCAAAAACTACCCTGGAACCATTGAAGCCATTGTGAGTTTAGTTGCCGATGCTGAATCGGCCACAGGACAAATCGGTTCTGTAGGTGTTGGGATCCCAGGGGTCGTGTCACCGTTTACCGGCTTGGTAAAAAACTCAAATTCAACCTGGATTAACGGTCATCCTTTAGACAAAGACTTAAGTGAATTGCTGCACCGCGAAGTGCGTGTTGCCAATGATGCAAACTGTTTTGCGGTATCAGAAGCGGTTGACGGCGCTGCCGCCGGTAAAGGTGTTATTTTTGGTGGCATTATCGGTACAGGTTGTGGTGCAGGCATTGCCATTAACGGCCGTGTACATGGCGGTGGTAATGGCATTGGCGGCGAATGGGGACATAATCCTCTACCTTGGATGACGGCCGATGAGTTTAATACCACCAGCTGTTTTTGTGGCAATCGCGATTGTATCGAAACCTTTATTTCGGGTACTGGCTTTGTGCGTGATTTTCGCGCCGTAGGCGGTGAAGCAACCAGTGGCATTCAAATTTCTGAAATGATGCAACAGGGTGATCCATTGGCAACAGCTGCATTTGAGCGTTATATCGATCGCCTAGCGCGTTCACTCGCGCATGT
Source organism: Shewanella sp. CAL98-MNA-CIBAN-0140 (assembly GCF_040309905.1). Taxonomy (NCBI): domain Bacteria; kingdom Pseudomonadati; phylum Pseudomonadota; class Gammaproteobacteria; order Alteromonadales; family Shewanellaceae; genus Shewanella; species Shewanella sp. CAL98-MNA-CIBAN-0140. Next base: position 38,445 of record NZ_JBEOPI010000020.1, on the reverse strand, counting down.
GATTAATATGATGGACCCAGACATGATTGTACTCGGTGGCGGCGTCTCTAATATCGATGCCATTTATACCGAACTACCTAAAGTGTTACCCAAATATGTTGTTGGCCGTGAATGCGGAACCCAAGTCGTTAAGAATAAATTTGGTGCTTCTTCAGGCGTTCGCGGTGCAGCATGGCTGTGGGGCAAAGACCAGACGTAGCTTCAGTTCATTTCTGTGAGAACGAGTCTTAATTCATATCATTGAGCGTTAATCTGCTCCTTATACCAAACGGCACTTAACAAGTGCCGTTTTTGTTTACTCTATATGGTTTGTATTCGAAGCTGATAACGATAAACTAGCCGCAGTGTTAATTGATCAAGTGATATACCGATGTTTTGGCTTAAAAAAATCTTATCGCAATTAGTGATGCCGATCCCCTTTAGCATAATGTTACTTGTTATTGCTGCCATCTTGTGGCGAACCCAACGGGCCACGCTACTGCGATTTGGCCGAGTCGCCTTGATCACCTCTATATTGGTGCTAGCATTAACAAGCCAATCTCAAGTGAGTTATTTTTTAGCGGATTCATTAGAATCACAGTATCAAGTTAATCATCAACCGATTACTGGCACTTGTGTTGTGATGGTATTGGGATCGGGTAATCGTGAGCAATATGGCCATACCGCAGTACAGCAACTATCGTCGACGGCACTGGCTCGATTAACCGAAGGCATTCGTCAGTTTGGTCTCGGTCAACATTGTACCTTAGTTGTCAGTGGTTGGAGTGGTGGAAACCAGCCCACAGCCCATGCGACGATTATGGCACAAGCCGCAGAAGAATTAGGGATCCCAACAGCCAATATAGTCGTATTTAATCAACCTAAAGATACCATTGAAGAAGCTTATGCACTTAAGAATATTGTTGGCTATAGACCGTTTAGGTTAGTGACGTCGGCTACGCATATGCCTAGATCTATGCAAATATTTACCTCACTGGATATGCAACCACAGCCTGCGCCCAGTGACTTTATTGCTAGGCAAAGTTATTGGTGGCGCTTAGGTGCAGATCAGTTATTAGCATCTCAAAAAGCTATCCATGAATATGTCGGCATGTTGTGGTTGCAGATCAAAGAGATAAGCTAATTCACATAATTAAAAACTATTAGGCACAAACCTATTAGCCATAAAACCTATTAGTCATAAAACCTATTAGTCATAAAATAGACTTCTATCACAATTAGTTTAAAGGAGAAATCGTGGTCACTGACGAGTTATTAATCAGCCCTTTTATTAAACGTAATGGTATTACACTCACCGTTGTTGGGGCGGTGAGTTTAGTAACTAGCTTAATTATTTTTATCGGGTTTAAAGGCTTTTTTGTGCCCGGTATGCTGTGCTTTGCCTTGGGTTCAGTTGCGCTGGTTTTAGGTGTCTCCAAAGTGTACCAGCCAGCCGTCAGTTTTAAGCTAACCACAGCAGGCGTAGCATTTTTTCATCGCCGCGGACAAGTGTTTATTGAATGGCACAATATTCAACGGCTTGATAATGTGAGAGTAAATCAAAACATGGAGTTAATTGAACTGCCTTATATTGGCGTCAAGCTTAAACACATTAATCCCGTTTTAGATTGTATTTCACTGCGCTTGGCCACCGGATTACTGACCGAGCAGCGGCCACTATTAATGACAGCGGCCACCCAGGATGAAGACTTACAAAGTTTAGAAGGCTATTTAGGTGCTGAGTTCACTCCGTTAGTGGTTAACGGTGAACGTTATCGTGGGGTACTGGCTATGTTTGGCCATCGTTGTCAAACGTTGAATGAACAGTTGGGTTACCATGTGTATTTATCGATTGATAGTTTAGACCGAGACCCTAAAGAATTTGTGGCGTTGTTGCGTCAATGGCAACAACAAGCTCAAACCAGTGATGATGAATAGGCATTGGTTTGGGCGTAAAGTGATGAACTGGAAAGATTTTTATCAAAAATATGTTATTGGGTTACAAGGGCAACTGACTAAGTTCACTTCATCAAACGAAGTTTATCGTGGATGGTTAATATTGTGCCAGCTCATTAACGGGCAGGCAGCTTAACTATCGGTAATTCACCACATTATCGATGGCCTCTTTGGATAAACCATCGCAAGTTAGCTGACATAATATTGATAACCGTTGGCCCTATTATTGTGCAAGTTAAAGCTGCAGGTAAAATGCCTGCCGAAGCCACTCATTAGGCGGTTGTGAGAGGATCGCGGTGACGATAACCTAAAAACTGACCAACATCTAAAATTTCAATGTTTTCACAATATGCATCACCTTCAAAAATACCTTGATCATGAAGCGTTATTTTTTTACAGCGTGCCTTGCCAGTTAATTGCCCAGCAATCATCAACTCGCGACATAAGACATCACCATCGACGGTGCCGCTCGGTTCAATGGTCACATTGCCTTGTGCTTTGATATCGCCACTGACATGGCCCGCAATGAGTACATCCCCACTGAAAATGAGTTTACCGGTTAAATGGCATTCTTGGGCGATAAAGCTTAGTGAGTTAGCAGGTTTTTTTTGACCAAACATCTTAGTGCTCTTATGTCTACGTTGAGAGGGTAATATAGCGCTAAAGGCTAATGAACAAAACCAAAATCGCTGACCGAATACTTAATATCTTTCTACGCTTTGGGAGAAAAATTAGCTTGGGTGGCCGATAATTATCGCATCCGCAGGGCAAGGGGACACGCAAGCACCGCAACCGTTACAGGCGTCAGTATCTATAACGGGTTTAGGCACTTGTCCTACCGCCATGATAAAGCTAATTGCGCGCGGATCGCAGGCATCCTTACAGCTCTGGCACCAGACGCCTTCATAGGTTAAGCAATTCTCTTTTATGCTGGCGGTAATTGACCAAGGTAAGGATTGAGCGCGTTCAAACACTGGCTCTGGACATGCATCAACACATTTCTGGCAAAACGTGCATTCACCAAGGCTAAAATCTATTTCAGGAAAGCCACCATCGCCTTGTTTGATAATACTTGTTTCGCATGCGGTAATGCATTTATCGCAGCGGGTACAATTGTCGGTAAACAGTTGGTCTGTTTTTATCCAAGGCGGACGGATAACATTGGTTTTTCTGCGACTAAATAGATTCCGACGACTTTGATCGATGCTTTGACTCATTATTATCCCAATTAGACCGAAACGGACTTGCTGCAGCCAATATTAGCATTAACTGCAGCAAAAAATTGTTAAGTGCTTGGCAATTTATAACCTTCAGGATTAGTTGATTGCCACTTCCAACTGCTATTGGCCATGTCCTCTACTGAGTGGCTTGCTCGCCAGTTAAGCTCTGTAGCGGCAAAACTAGGGTCTGCATAGCAGGCTGCAATATCACCTGGACGGCGAGGACTGATTTGATAAGCAATGGTTTTACCACAGGCTTTCTCAAACGCCTTGACCATGTCTAATACACTGTAGCCTATGCCTGTACCGAGATTATAAGTCACTAATCCAGGTTTGGTTTGCAGCTTTTTCAATGCTTGTAAGTGACCCATAGCTAAATCAACAACATGGATATAATCACGCACGCCGGTGCCATCTGGAGTATTGTAGTCATCGCCAAAGACGCTTAATTTTTCACGTTTACCAACAGCAACCTGAGCAATAAAGGGCATTAAGTTGTTAGGGATATCGTTAGGATCTTCACCAATCAGGCCACTTTCGTGAGCGCCAACAGGATTGAAGTAACGTAAACGGGCGATATTCCAACTGTTATCCGAGTTGTGTAAGTCAGCTAAAATATATTCAACCATTAGTTTAGATTGGCCGTAAGGGTTGGTTGCGCCTGTTGGGAAGTCTTCTTTTATGGGCAGGCTAGCAGGGTCGCCGTAAACCGTGGCCGATGAGCTAAAGACTAAGTTCTTAACGTTATTTTCTGCCATCACTTGGCATAAGATGATGGTGCCAGTAACGTTATTTTCGTAATACTTCAACGGTTTTTCTACTGACTCACCGACGGCTTTTAATCCCGCAAAATGAATGACAGACTCAATACTGTGGTCAGCAAAAACTTTTTGCAGTAAGGCTTTGTTTAAAATATCACCTTGATAAAACGTGACATCTTTACCCGTAATAGTATGAACACGGGCTAAGGCTTCAACACTTGAATTTGATAAATTATCAACAATAATTACTTCCTGTCCGGCATTTAATAGCTCTACTACTGTGTGAGTACCAATATAGCCAGCGCCACCGGTTACTAAAATTGCCATAGATAAATCGTCCTGTGAATTAATGAGTCAAGTTCAATGGTTATTGTAAATTATCACAGTTCAATAGCCATTTAAATTATAGCCGTCATGTTGAAATCATTACGGGTCGGCTTATAAACCGTATGACAGCTTGTCCCTATCAGTGTTGGATAATTAAGCAATCATCATATAAAACACCCTTTAATCGTGCCTGTACCCATTTGTTTACATTTCAAGCAACATATCCCAGCGACAAAAAACGGTGAGGGAGTTAACAAAACGTTAACCATGGCACACTATGTCATAACTGAAGTTGACGTAAAGTGGAGCTTATGAGTACAGCAACAAACTATATTGCACATCAACCTGATGCCCAGGGTTACATAGATTATTCAGAACATGAGAATCAATTATGGCAACAATTGTATCAACGCCAAGTGGCCAATATGCCGGGCAAAGCCTGTCATGCTTACCTACAAGGGTTAGATGCATTAGGCATGTCTATTGATCGTATTCCACAGTTACCTGAAATCGATAAAGTGTTAATAGACGCCACGGGCTGGAAAACGGCAGCCGTGCCCGCATTAATTCCATTTGGACGTTTCTTTGAATTATTGGCCAATAAAGAATTTCCGGTAGCAACGTTTATTCGTAGCAAAGAAGAGTTTGATTATTTACAAGAACCCGATGTTTTTCATGAGATATTTGGTCATTGCCCATTATTAACCAACCCATCATTTGCTCATTTCTCACATATGTATGGTCAATTAGGGCTTGCTGCGTCAAAAGAAGAAAGGGTCTTTTTAGCACGATTATATTGGTTCACTATTGAGTTTGGTTTGGTTCAAGCGAAAAATGAGCCATTAGCCATCTATGGTGGCGGTATTTTAAGTTCACCAGGAGAAACCCTGTATGCGCTAAGTGATGCACCAGAACGTAAACCTTTTGATCTACTGGATGTATTACGCACACCCTATCGTATAGATATTATGCAGCCTATTTATTACGTGATTGAAAATATTGACTACCTTGATGAAGTTGCGCGTATGGATATTATGGCAATGGTAACCAAAGCGCGACAATTAGGCATGTTTGAGCCTAAGTTTGCCCCTAAAGTGAAAGCAAGCTAATGATTAACTGCAGCTGAGGTAAGCATCATTTGACTCGTCAGCCTGCAAGCAAGATAACCATTTAATTAAGCCAAGGAGTGTAAATGAACGCATTAACTGAGATGAAATGTGAAGCATGCCAAGCGGATGCACCTAAAGTGACCGAGGCTGAATTAGCTGAGCTTATCGGTATGATCCCCGATTGGGGCGTGGAAGTTCGTGACGGTATTATGCAGTTGGAGCGGGTATATAAATTCAAAAACTTTAAATTGGCCATGGCCTTTACCAATAAATTGGCCGATTTAGCGGAGGCTGAATTTCACCACCCTGGGATCTTAACTGAATGGGGTAAAGTCACGGTGACCTGGTGGTCACATTCTATTAAAGGGCTCCATAAGAATGATTTTATTATGGCAGCCAAGAGCGACCAGTTGCTGTAGATTAATGACGATCACCATCGATTTCAGTATATTACGTTAACGTAATATGCTGAAATAATTGCTCTGTTACAATTCTGCTGTAAACTTCACTTGCCACCGAAGCCATATCCCTCTAACGTTATGCCAAATTTCCGAAACAAACCTTTAATAAATAGGGAATCGTTACATTATGCGTTTGGAAGTCAGCTGTATTGATCGCGTGGGTTTAGCGAAAGACATCCTCGTCGTGCTTGAAAATCACGGCATTAACTTAATGGCTATTGATGCCAGTAATCGGGGTTTCTTATTTCTGCAATTTGCTGAGATTAGTTTTGAAACACTACGCGAGTTAATGCCGCAAATCCGCAAGGTTGAAAGTGTAAATGATGTTCGTACTGTGTCATTTATGCCATCAGAGCAAGAGCATTACGCTCTAAAAACCTTACTTAAAACCTTACCTGATTCAGTCTTTTCAACCGATGCTAAAGGTCGGATCCGCATTGCCAATGAGTCAGCGTTATTGACGCTCGGTATGGGTGAACATGAGGTAGTGGGTGAGTCACTTAATCATTGGGTACAAGGGTTTAACGTTGCCCGTTGGATGAGCGAAACGCCGGTATTGGCTCAGGCGACTCGAGTGCAAATTAATGGCAGTGAATATCTAGCCGAAATGCTGCCAATTTTCTTGCCTGATGATAATGATAAAACGATTTTAGCCGGTGCGGTTATCTCGCTGAAATCGCCAGCCCGAGTGGGTAAACAGTTTAATGCACTGCAAAACCAGACTACTGGGTTTGATAACGTATTAGCCGTTAGTGACAAAATGAAAGAGATACTCAAGCAAGCTAAACGGATGGCGCAACTAGATGCCCCCTTGCTGATCACCGGTGAAACCGGCACGGGTAAAGAGCTAATGGCTCGTGCTAGTCATGATGCCAGCATGCGCCGCGAACATCCCTTTATTGCCATTAATTGTGCCGCGCTGCCTGATAGCGTTGCAGAAGAAGAATTATTTGGCTTTGTCAGTAATGGCACTGTCGTTAAACGCGGTCTATTTGAAGAAGCCAAAGGCGGGACTGTGTTTCTTGATGAAATTGCTGAGATGTCCAAAGCGGCGCAAGTCAAATTACTGCGTTTATTGCAAGACGGAACCTTTAGGAGGATTGGCGGTGATGAAGAAGTGCGCGCTGATGTGCGGATTATCTGTTCAACCCAAAAACATTTAGCTGAACTTTGCCAAACCGGCGAATTTCGAGAAGATTTATATTATCGTATTCATGTACTCAGTTATCACATGCCATCACTGCGTGAGCGCCGTGTGGACGTGATCCCGTTAACTGAAATGTTTCTAGAACATTATAGTCAGCAGTTATCGAGTCCCTTAAGGCGTATTTCGGCAAGCTGTCGTGATTACCTGTTTACCTACGCGTGGCCGGGTAATGTGCGTCAGTTGAAAAATGCGATTTTTAGAGCGGTGTCGATGTGGGACGGTTCAACTGAATTGACGGTCGAGCAGCTTAAATTACCATCCTATGCTGAAGGTTTTGGTTACTTCGATGAGGAATTTGAAGGCACCCTAGACCAAGCCATGAAAGAATACGAAGCAGGTTTATTGCGTCGGTTATACCCTGCGTACCCAAGTACACGTCAATTAGCAAAAAAACTGGGGGTATCGCATACCGCCATTGCCAATAAATTACGCGACTACAGTATTAGTAAAAAAAAGTAATGTAACGATTTAATGCCAACTATTTTGATGGCATTTTAGTCAACTTAACGCTGTAAATCAGTGTTTTCGATTATTTTATATTAAAGTAACCAATAATTTACAAATATCCATTAATGCCAGCAAAATGTGATTTAGCATACGCTATAGGCTTTTTTGCTGTGATGGGTTATTTGTATGATCAAATTGAGCGTGTAGTGTGGATTATCCGCCACGTTCATCCAGTATTTAGGAGCCATAATGAAACTTGCAAGTTATCACAACGGACGTCGCGACGGCCAATTGATGTTAGTCAGTAGAGATTTAACCAAAGCGGTCGCTGTACCTGCTATTGCCCATACAATGCAGCAATTACTTGATGCTTGGGATTTATTGTATCCACAATTAAATGAACTCTATGAAGCGCTTAACGATGGCCAAATGGACAATGCAGCCGATTTTGATGAAGCACGTTGTTTATCTCCGTTACCTCGTGCATACCAGTGGGCCGATGGTAGTGCCTATGTGAATCACGTTGAACTGGTGCGTAAAGCACGTGGCGCTGAAATGCCAGCATCATTTTGGACGGATCCTTTAGTCTATCAAGGCGGTTCAGACTGTTTCATTGCCCCTAAAGCCAATATCGAAGTGACAAGTGAAGAGTATGGAATTGATTTTGAATCAGAAATCGCCATCATCACCGATGATGTTGCCATGGGTGTTAGCAGCGAAAATGCCACTAAACACATCAAATTATTGATGTTAGTCAACGACGTATCGCTGCGCAACTTGATCCCCGGCGAGTTAGGTAAAGGGTTTGGTTTTTTCCAATCTAAGCCATCAAGTGCATTTTCGCCGATTGCTATTACCCCTGATGAATTAGCTGATAAATGGCAAGACAGTAAAGTACATTTACCATTAGTCACCCACTTAAATGGTGAATTGTTTGGCCGACCCAATGCCGGTGTTGATATGACCTTTAACTTTAGTCAGTTAGTGGAACACGTGGCTAAAACGCGTCCATTAGGTAGCGGGGCTATTATTGGTTCTGGCACCATTTCAAATTATGATCGCAGTGCGGGTTCAAGCTGTTTGGCGGAAAAGCGTATGCTTGAGATTATTGCCGATGGTAAAGCATCAACACCCTTTATGCACTTTGGCGACAGCGTTTGTATTGAAATGTTTGATGATAACGGTGTGAGTATTTTTGGCTCTATTGATCAAAAAGTGGTTGAGTACAAAGCCTAAGATTATTGCAGTGATGTAAATCGACATAAAAAGGCAATAGCGATAAATCGTTATTGCCTTTTTTAATAATAAAACAACAGGGATATTGACATGAAACTCTACGGCTATTGGCGTTCAAGTGCGGCTTATCGGGTGCGGATTGCGTTAAATTTAAAACAGTTAACGGCAGAGCATATTTCGGTGCATTTAGTGAATAATGGCGGTGAACAAAACTCTGCAATATATCATCAACTCAATCCGCAGCATTTAGTGCCGGTATTGGTTGATAACGGTGAGCAAGGTGAACTGACATTGTCACAATCACTGGCCATTATCGAGTTTCTTGAAGACAAGTATCCGCAACATCGCTTGCTTCCAACCAATATTGAAGATCGTGCCATTGTGCGCAGTATGGCCCAAGCGATTGCATGTGAAATTCACCCTTTAGATAACTTGCGAGTATTACAATATTTAGTCAATGAAATGGGCGTGTCAGAAGCCGATAAAATGCGCTGGTATCATCATTGGATCCACCTTGGTTTTACTGCGTTAGAAGTGCAACTAAGCCACCACTGCGGACGTTTCTGTTTTGGTGATACGCCTTCACTGGCCGATATTTGTCTGATCCCACAAGTATATAATGCCAAGCGCTTTAATCTTGACCTTGCAGCATATCCAAATATTGTCAGCATTTGGGATGAGTGCCAACAATTAGCGGCCTTTGCTGATGCAGCACCAGAGCAACAGCATGATGCCAGCTAGTCAGCGAACGTTACATCCATTGAAGCCAGATGACTTAGCTGGGCAGTTATCGACATGGTTGCTAGATGATGCTCAGCGTCTGCATGCCTTGCACATTTGCCGTGCGGTGTTACAACCACTTTATATTACAGATTGGTATATCGCTGCAGGCTTTGTGCGTAATTTGGTATGGGATAAATTACACAAGTTTAAGCCGCAGCCGTTAAATGATATTGATGTTATATATTGGTGTGATATCAATGTGTCAGTGGAGCGAGACCGCGCCATTGAAGACGAACTTAGGCAGCGAGCAGATTTACCCTGGTCAGTTAAAAATCAAGCCAGAATGCATGCCAAACATGGCGATCCTGCTTATTCCTCGTGCCTTGACGCTATGTCTTATTGGCCTGAAAAACAAACTGCTGTGGGTGTTAAGTTAGTCAATGTTAATGTCGATAACACCACAGCGTTAACCCTAAGCTCGTCTTCTATTTCAATCAATGAGCATGAGATAAGCGTGGATGCTGTTTTTGGATTAGAAGGTCTTTTTGCACTCACGTTATGTGCCAATCCCAAGCGTGATATTAGTGTTTTTGAATCCAGAATAGTTCAAAAAAACTGGCTAACCCAATACCCTAAGTTAACGAAGCTCAACGAGGGGAAATAGCTGTTAGATACCATTTAATATCACGATCTGAGCTTAACGATTAAGTTATCTTCAGCCACGGCTATTTATTACTCAACAACCCCCTTTCTTGCCTCGCACTTTTCCTTAATATGAGATTTAGATGCAGATCCACCTTGTGAAACTTGTGATCCAAATCAAGTGTATTTAAACAAAGCACTACTACTTTAGAGGTATTATGTTTTTACTGATCTAGATCAATGTTATTCATCAATGACTTAGGTAGGTTGACTGCGAATGTTGAGGATGCAATTGATTTGCATCCGGTTGTCATTACCAAGGAGTGTTAAAAAATGAATAAGAAAATTACCCTAAGTTTAGTTGCCGTTTCTTTATTAACTGCTGGTTTATCATTTGGCGCCGCAGCCCATCAAGCCGGTGACATTATTGTTCGGGCTGGTGTGGCGATGGTAGCCCCTAATGAGTCGAGCCCTGTCGTGGCCGATATTGCTGAATTTGGTGTTGATAGTGATGTGCAGTTAGGGCTAAATTTTGGTTATATGTTAACTGATAATGTTGGTATTGAATTATTGGCCGCATCGCCTTTTAGCCACGATGTGTCACTGGGTGAATTAGGTAAAATAGCTGACTCGAAGCAATTGCCTCCGACACTGGTAGCACAATATTACTTTGGTGATCCACAATCAGCCTTGCGTCCTTATATTGGTTTAGGGGTTAACTTTACTAATTTCTATGACAATGAATTTACTCAAGAAGCGAAAGATCTTGGTTTAAATAATTTAAGTTTATCTAACTCTTGGGGCTTGGCAGGTCAAGTTGGACTTGATTATCAAATTGACAAAAGATGGTTAGTTAATGCGTCCGTGTGGTATGCACAAATCTCAACCGACGTGAGCTTTGATTTAGGCGCGGATCATGTGGTAGTGGAGACCGATATTGATCCATGGGTTTATATGATAAGTGTGGGTTATACTTATTAAGCGACAGTAAAAAAATAAGCAAAAGTAAGCAAGATAAGTGAAGCTAAAGCAAGTTAAGTGAAGCTAAAAAAAGAGTATAAAAAAACAGGAACTAATATGTTCCTGTTTCTATTGGTATGACTTACTTGGTTTTTTTACGCGGTTTCCAATGACGGGTATTATAAATATATTCAGGTAATAATCGATTCATCCACGCAACAACACGCCAACGTTTAGTGACATATACTCGCCGTTTACCTTTTTTAAGGGCGGTTAATATTTGTTTGGCAACCTTGTCTATCGGCGACAATAAAAATGCAGTGTTGAGTAACATAGCCTTGTCAAATAACCCTAATTGAATATCGCTGATGGTAATGGGCAATTTCAATCGTTGCGCATGCATGCACAAACCTTGTAGATAATTAACCGCAAACGCTTTAGATGCATGGTAAGCCACATTTGGTCCACCGCGCTGGCCGGCAATAGAGTTAATAGCGGCGAGTTGACCATAACCTTGTTGGCACATTAATTTAAAAATACAGTTACTGATGGCGGCAAATCCTCTGACATTCACATCAATAATATGTTGTTCAATCGGCCAAGGTAGCGTGGCATCGTAGTGATTCACACCCGTATTCACTATCACTAGATGAGCGCCATTGTGTTGCTCCCATGCCGTGGTGAGCTGCTCAATTAACCGTTCAGGTTGGCCAATACTTAAAGGGTATACAGTCACTTCCCCAGGTAAGGTTTGGCAAAATTCAGTTAGCTGATCAGCTTCTGGTACAAAAAGTACTAGGGATACGTTTTGTTCAGATAGCTGCCGTGCAAGCGCTTGGCTTAATTGCGAACTGGCACCAATAATCATTGCTGTCGCGGTAGACGTCGTTGTCAACATAGTAAACATCATCGTAATATGGTGCCTTATAATAGGAATATCAGTTATTGATAACAAGCAGGAAAATTTTTCGACTAAGACGTGTAGACTTCTAGACATCCTTGTGTATGATAAAAGCTGTTAACCGTGAGCGCTTGGTACTCACGGCCATGATAGGGTAGTCGAGCATGCTACAAGCCTTATAGACAGGTAGATCATTATTTTTTTAACATAATGTGACGATGATAATGCAGATGTTTGGGCGGTTTTTTAGGCAAAAATTTATATCGGTTTTGTGATCTCAATCGGTAATAAATGCAGGGTTAAATACGTTAATTATGTCTGCACATTCTATGTAAGTCGGTTAAGCGACGATATGATCGTTACGACAAGCTCATTGTTAAGTAAGATGCTTATGGTTACAAACGCAAGATAATTTGTTTAATCCACACAAAAGGTAACAAGTATGCCGGTTCGAATTCCAGATAACCTGCCAGCGGCAAGTATTTTAGAGTCAGAAAATATCTTTGTGATGTCAGAAACCCGTGCAGCCAATCAGGACATTCGTCCAATGCGGGTATTAATCTTGAATTTAATGCCTAATAAAATCGAAACAGAAACCCAACTATTACGTTTACTGGGTAACACACCATTGCAGGTTGGGGTTGATTTATTACGCATTCATGATAAAGAATCGAAGCACACTTCAGTGGACCACATGAATACTTTTTATCGTGATTTTGAAGACATCAGACATAACAATTACGATGGCTTGATTATTACGGGCGCGCCGCTAGGGCAAATTGATTTTAAAGATGTTGAATATTGGGACCATATTCGCGAGATTATTGATTGGTCTCAACAACATGTGACATCAGTATTATTTCTGTGTTGGGCTGCTCATGCTGGTTTTTATCATCTATATGATTTGCACCGTCGGTTATTAGCGAACAAACGTACAGGGGTATTTAATCATCGCCGAACCAGCGACCCGCATCCATTATTACGTGGTTTTGATGATGAATTTTTTGCGCCGCATTCACGATTTGCTGAAATGGACATCGAACAAGTTCGCCAACATCCTGATTTAGAAGTGTTGGCAGAATCTGATGAAGCTGGGGCCTATATTGTGCTCAGTCGCGATAACCATAATGTGTTTGTTATGGGCCATCCTGAGTATCAAAAAGACACGTTAAACGAAGAATATGTCCGCGATGTGGGCCAGGGACTTAACCCTGATATTCCCAAAAATTATTACCGTCAAGATGATCCCAATCAAGATCCTATTGTCCGTTGGCATAGCCATGGCAGTTTATTAGTCAGTAATTGGCTTAACTATTACGTTTATCAGTTAACGCCTTATGATTTATCAGACATGAATGCCAAAACGCCATGGGAAAATAAAAAATAACCTAGTGATATATTGATCAACTAACTAACCAATTTACTTAACCTTAACTCGGGTTTGAAGATGGGGTTACTTACATTGGGGCTATTACGCGATAACGTGTAGTAGCCTTTTGTTTCTCTGACATTCAGATAATTGTGACTCGAGTGAATGTCGATTTTGGCTGAAGTTCGATGACTAAAAGCCTACCGAGCTCCATTTCTTCCGGTAGACTTACCTTATAGATATACCTCATAGACTAAAGTTTAATTCAGTTATCCTCAGTAACACCTATAGCTAATAACGCTATTACAAACAGTTAATTAGTTATCAATTCCGATCTGTTTTTATCAAGTGTAAATCTTCAATGACAACTCAGTGAGATTAACATCACAGTTTAGACCATTTTTTACTTGCTTTACGTTCGCGTCAACGTCAGAGTGATATTCATATTATTGATGTTAATTTTTACGCGCAGTAAATTGGAGTGGTTATGAGTACAGAGCAAACAGGTCAAGATATCGTTATTGTTGCTGCGAAGCGTACACCAATGGGTGGGTTTCAAGGGGCGTTATCTGAAGTGGCATCTCCGGTATTAGCTGCTACCGCGATTAAAGGCTTATTAGCCCAAACGGGTGTGAGTGACAATAGCGTCGACGAAGTATTAATGGGTTGTGTATTACCAGCAGGTCTTGGACAGGCGCCCGCTCGCCAAGCCACTCTGGGGGCTGGTTTACCTTTTAGCGTAGGCGCAACTACGGTCAATAAAGTCTGTGGTTCAGGCATGAAAGCGGTCATGTTAGCCCACGATTTAATTAAAGCGGGTAGCAATAATGTGGTTATTGCGGGAGGCATGGAAAACATGAGCCAGGCACCATACTTACTCGACAAAGCGCGCAGTGGGATGCGTATGGGCCACGGTAAAGTCATCGACCACATGTTTTTAGACGGTCTTGAAGATGCTTACACTGGCGGCGCTATGGGCACGTTTGCGCAAAAAACGGCCGACGACTTTGGCTTAACTCGCCAACAAATGGACGCGTTTGCCTTGGCTTCACTAGAAAAAGCCAATCGTGCGATTCAGTCAGGCGCATTTAAAGACGAAGTGGTACCCGTTCATATCAGCACTCGCCGCGGCGATGTCACCGTTGATACTGACGAGCAGCCCGGTAACGCGCGGCCAGAAAAAATCCCAACACTGCGTGCCGCTTTTACCAAAGACGGCACCATCACCGCAGCCAATTCAAGTTCAATATCAGATGGCGCAGCAGCATTAATGTTGATGACCCGAGACAAAGCACAACAACTTGGCTTAAACGTATTAGCCACCATCAAAGGCCACACCACTCATTCACAAGAACCATCAATGTTTACCACCGCACCTGTAGGCGCGATGCAAAAATTGTTCGAAAAAGTGCAGTGGAATAAAGGCGATGTCGATTTATATGAAATCAACGAAGCTTTTGCCATGGTGAGCATGTTAGCGATTTCAGAACTAGGCTTAGATGCCAACAAAGTCAACGTTAATGGCGGTGCCTGTGCGTTAGGCCATCCTATTGGTTGTTCTGGTGCGCGTTTATTAGTCACACTGATTTATGCCTTAAAAGCTCGTGGCTTAAAACGTGGTGTGGCATCGTTATGCATTGGTGGCGGTGAAGCCACCGCCATGGCTATAGAAGTGTAAAAATCAACATTAGCTAAGCTCAACAAGGCATTAGTTCAACAACACTACCGCACAGGTAGAAGCAAACGCAGCCACATTAAATGTGATACTGACAACCATAATAATCCGCATTACCTGTGCAGTAACTCAATACGAGTGATGTTATTCACTCACAAGATATTCAAGGATCGAGGAAAGCAACATGATCACACAAGTTAAGCATTATATTGATGGCGAATTCACTCATGGTTGCGGCGATCGCAATATTGACGTCACCAACCCAGCCAACAATACGGTTATCGCAAAAATTAACTGCGCTACTACTGCCGAAGTAGAGCAGGCCATTCACAGTGCCAAAGAAGCGTTTAAAACCTGGAAAGAAGTCCCCGTGTCTGAACGTGCGCGGGTCATGTTGCGTTACCAACATTTACTTAAAGAACATCACGACGAATTGGCGACGATTTTGGCTCAAGAGACAGGTAAAACCTTTGAAGATGCTAAAGGTGATGTATGGCGCGGTATTGAAGTGGCCGAACATGCTTGTGGTGTTGCAACATTAATGATGGGCGAAACCGTTGAAAACGTCGCCCGTAATATCGATACCTATAGCTACACTCAACCCTTGGGTGTATGCGCCGGTATTACCCCGTTTAACTTTCCCGCAATGATCCCGTTATGGATGTTCCCGTTATCGATTGCTTGTGGTAATACCTTTATTTTAAAACCATCTGAACAAGATCCTATGACGCCACAACGTTTAGTGGAATTGTTTGTTGAAGCTGGTGCGCCAAAAGGCGTATTACAACTTATCCATGGCGACAAGACAGCAGTCGACATTTTGCTAAGAGACCCAGTCATTAAAGCGATTTCGTTTGTGGGCTCAGTGGGGGTTGGCCAATATATTTATAAAACCGGTACTGACAACCTAAAACGCGTGCAAGCCTTCGCGGGGGCTAAAAACCACTGCGTGATCATGCCTGATGCGAACAAGCAGCAAGTGATCAATAACATGGTTGGCGCCTCTGTTGGCGCAGCTGGTCAGCGTTGTATGGCGATTTCAGTAGCGATTTTTGTCGGTAAAGCCAAAGAGTGGATCCCAGAATTAAAACAAGCGTTAGCCAAGGTCCGTCCGGGTTTATGGGATGACAAAGACGCAGCCTATGGCCCTGTCATTAGCCCAGCAGCTAAAGTACGGGTGCTGAAATTAATTGCCCAAGGTAAAGCCGAAGGCGCTGAATGTTTACTCGATGGTAGTGACTTTACGGTTGCAGGGTATGAGTCAGGTAACTGGGTTGGCCCAACCATGTTTACCAATGTCACCACCGACATGAGCATTTACAAAGAAGAAATATTTGGCCCCGTCCTGTGTTGTATGGAAGCCGAAAATTTAGACGATGCTATCGAGCTGGTGAACAATAGCCCTTATGGCAATGGTACCTCAATCTTTACCGCCTCGGGCGGCGCGGCCCGTAAATATCAACACGAAATTGAAGTTGGCCAAGTGGGCATTAACGTGCCAATTCCAGTGCCATTACCCTTCTTTTCATTTACCGGTTGGAAAGGCAGTTTCTATGGTGATCAACACGCTTATGGCAAACAAGCTGTGCGTTTTTGCACCGAAACTAAAACCATTACCTCGCGCTGGTTTGATGCAGAAGCCGTTAGCGGCCCTAACATGAGCATTGATCTCAAATAAGCTCCACTGGGGTTAGTATCCATTTGTCGCGATAGTTTATTGATTTATCGCGGCAACATTTATCTGCCAACACAACAAGACAATGTTGACTCGCGCCATTTTATGATGGTGTAGCAAGACCAGACACTATAATGGTTAAGCAGCTTAAGCTGCAGGCGGGCAAAAGATCAAATGACCCAAGAGTCATCCAAGACAATAACAGGAGTCCAGCATGGATTTTAATTTAAATGAAGATCAGCGTCAGTTTGCTGATTTAGCCCGTCAATTTGCCGCAGAACAACTCGCGCCATTCGCCGCCAAGTGGGACGAAGAGCATCATTTTCCTAAAGACGTGATTCAAAAAGCCGGCGAGCTAGGGTTTTGTTCATTGTATTCGCCTGAATCTGAAGGTGGCATGGGCTTATCTCGCTTAGACGCCTCGATTATTTTTGAAGAATTAGCCCATGGCTGTACCACCACTACGGCGATGTTAACCATTCATAATATGGCCACTTGGATGGTCACTACTTGGGGCACTGAAACCCTACGTCAACAGTGGTCTGAAGGCTTAACTACCGGACAATTATTGGCTTCATACTGTTTAACTGAGTCTGGCGCTGGCAGTGATGCTGCATCACTGCAAACTAAAGCCGTGCGTGACGGTGATGATTACCTGATCACAGGATCGAAAATGTTTATTTCAGGCGCCGGAGAAACCGAGCTTTTGGTGGTGATGTGCCGCACTGGTGAGCCAGGCCCTAAAGGCATTTCAGCCATTGCGGTACCAGCTGATGCCGCTGGAGTAACCTATGGTAAAGCAGAAGATAAAATGGGCTGGAACGCTCAGCCAACAAAAATGATAAGTTTTGAAAACGTACGTGTGCCAGCGGCCAATTTACTCGGTGAAGAAGGCCAAGGCTTTACGTTTGCGATGAAAGGCTTAGACGGCGGACGGATTAACATTGCCACCTGTTCAATTGGTACCGCTCAAGCGGCATTAACCCACGCCACCCAATACATGAATGAGCGTAAACAGTTTGGTAAGCCATTAGCGGCTTTTCAAGCATTGCAGTTTAAACTTGCAGATATGGCGACTGAACTGGTTGCTGCGCGTCAAATGGTGCGTTTAGCGGCATTTAAATTAGATACCCAAGACCCTGAAGCCAGCGCCTATTGTGCCATGGCAAAACGCTTTGCCACCGATGTCGGTTTTCAAGTATGTGACAGTGCGTTGCAAATTCATGGTGGTTACGGTTACATCCGCGAATATCCATTAGAACGTCATTTCCGCGATGTACGCGTGCACCAAATTTTAGAGGGCACCAATGAGATAATGCGCTTAATTATTGCCCGTCGTTTGTTAGCCAGCGATGCTCATCCTATCCTGTAACAAACAGGTTCACTACTGACTATTCTACAACTGAATGATCCACAACTGATTTTCTAGCATAAGGACATAAGGTTATGACTACACAACCCGATATTCTTGAACATATTATAGGCCACACGGCTATTTTGACCCTGAATAATCCGCCAGCCAATACTTGGACCGCTGACAGTTTACAAGCGCTGAAACACACAGTGCTTAAGCTAAACCAAAACAAAACTATTTATGCTTTGGTGATCACAGGTCAAGGGGATAAATTTTTTTCAGCAGGTGCAGATTTAAATTTGTTTGCCGACGGCGATAAAGTCAATGCAGCTTCCATGGCGGAACATTTTGGTGAAGCGTTTGAAGCCTTAAGTGCGTTTCGCGGTGTGTCGATTGCTGCCATTAATGGTTTTGCCATTAGCGGTGGATTAGAAGTGGCGTTAGCTTGCGACTTACGTATCGCTGAAGCGCAAGCGAAAATGGCATTGCCTGAAGCATCAGTAGGATTATCGCCTTGCGCCGGTGGAACCCAAAACTTAACCGCATTAGTTGGCGAAGGTTGGGCTAAGCGGATGATTTTGTGTGGTGAACTTATTGATGCCACTAAAGCAGAGAAAATCGGTTTAGTTGAAGAAATGGTCGAAAAAGGTCAAGCATTGAATGCCGCTGTTGCTCTGGCAGCTAAAGTAGCTAGACAGTCACCTTGCAGTGTTAACGTATGTAAACCTCTTATTCAAGCTGGGCGCACAATGGCGCGTACACAAGCGCTGCCGCTTGAGCGTGAGCGGTTTATTGGTTTATTTGATACTGAAGATCAAACTGAAGGTGTGAATGCCTTTTTTCAAAAACGCACCCCAAAATGGAAGAACGGCTAATGACTCAAGATGTAATATTTCAAACATTAGGGAC
Organism: Shewanella sp. CAL98-MNA-CIBAN-0140; assembly: GCF_040309905.1. NCBI lineage: Bacteria > Pseudomonadati > Pseudomonadota > Gammaproteobacteria > Alteromonadales > Shewanellaceae > Shewanella > Shewanella sp. CAL98-MNA-CIBAN-0140. Next base: position 19,534 of record NZ_JBEOPI010000020.1, on the reverse strand, counting down.
GCTATCAGGCCAATCAATTGGTGTGGTCACGCTCAATATCGAAAAAGCGCTTAATGCATTGAATCTCGACATGTTGCAAGCCATGCAAGCGCAGCTAACTCAGTGGCAGCAGGACGATAGTATTGCTTGTGTGGTAATGGATGGTGCAGGCGACAAAGCCTTCTGCGCGGGGGGGGATGTGCGAGCGATTTATCATGCTGCAGTGGCAAACCCGAATAACTTGACCGCAGAAGCCGGTGATTTTTTTACCCAAGAATATCAGCTTGATTATTTACTGCATCAATTCGGTAAACCCGTATTGGTGTGGGGCGACGGTATTGTGATGGGCGGCGGGTTAGGATTAATGACGGGTGGAAGTCATCGAGTTGTCACTGAACGCAGCCGTATTGCGATGCCAGAAGTCACCATTGGGCTATACCCTGATGTAGGCGCTAGCTACTTTTTAAATCGTATGCCGGGTAAAACTGGGCTGTTTTTGGGCTTAACGGCTTACAACATGGGGGCAGCAGATGCGCTGTATGTTGGCTTGGGTAATCATTATCTTAATAGCGATGAAAAAGAGCCATTTTTCGATGCCATGGCTGAACTGGCTTGGAGTCAAGATAGTGAGCAGAATCATCACTTATTGAGTGACTTGCTCACTGGCATGACTCAGCCGCATTTAGCATCGCTGCCAACCAGTGCTTTGCAACAATTTCAAAGCCAAATCGATTTATTAATGGCCGGTGACATTCTTGATGTACATCACCAATTATCAACCCTAAATACTGAACTTGATTGGCTTAAACGAGCACAAAAAACCGCATTAGCTGGCAGCCCGATTAGTTGGCATTTAATTTTTGCTCAGGCAGCATTGGGTACCGATCTTAGCTTGGCAGAATGCTTTAAATGGGAGTTAGGCGTGAGCGTTAATTGTTGCTCCATGGGTGATTTTTGCGAAGGCATTCGAGCATTATTGATAGATAAAGACCGAAGCCCACAATGGTTGTTTACTGATGTAGAGGCTGTGGACGCAAACAAGATTGCCCAGTTAGTTGCATCGCCTTGGGCTGCAGATAAACACCCATTAGCAAGCTTTAATTAAAAAGGATGAGCAATATGGCAACAGTAGCATTTATTGGTTTAGGTAACATGGGCGGCCCAATGGCGGCCAACTTAGTTAAAGCCGGCTTAACCGTTAAGGTGTTTGACTTAAATCCGGCGGCAGTAGAAGCCTTAACTGCACAAGGTGCATTAAGCGCCAAAACGGCGTGTGGTGCAGCGGCATCGGCCGATTTTGTGATTACCATGCTACCTGCAGGTAAGCATGTGCGCAGTTTGTATTTAGGTGATGACAACAATAAAGGCCTACTAGAGGTGGTGTCAAAACAGGCATTATTAATTGATTGCTCTACCATCGATGCCGATAGTGCCCGTTTAGTGGGTGCTAAAGCCGCCGAGAAAGGGATTGAGTTTATGGATGCACCAGTCTCTGGCGGCACGGCAGGCGCTGCAGCAGGCACCTTAACCTTTATCTGTGGCGGGACTGACCAAGCTTATCAACAAGCGCAAACGGTGTTGACGGTTATGGGCGGCAATATTTTCCATGCTGGCGCGGTAGGGGCAGGTCAAATTGCCAAAATTTGTAATAACATGCTGTTGTCTGTGTTAATGGTCGGTACCAGTGAGTCATTACAATTAGGTTTGGATAATGGCTTAGATCCTAAAGTGCTATCTGATATCATGAAAGTCAGCAGTGGCGGTAACTGGACCTTAGAAAAGTATAATCCATGCCCTGATGTGATGGAAAACGTACCGTCGTCTAACGATTATCAAGGTGGCTTTATGGTTGACTTGATGGTCAAAGATTTAGGCTTGTCGCAAGAAGCGGCAGTCGCCTCTAATTCAAGCACACCAATGAGTTCTCTGGCTCGTAGCTTATATGTTAATCATGCTCGTCAAGGCCATGGTCGTCGCGATTTTTCGAGTATTTTTGAACAATTTTCAAAGAAAAAATAAAGGATTCAGTTGATGGAATTAAAAGATAAGGTTGTCGTCATTACTGGCGGAGCAGGTGGACTAGGTCTGGCAATGGCGCACGATTTAGCTGCTCGAGGGGCTAAATTGGCGCTTATCGATGTTGATCAAACCAAGCTTGAAGAAGCCTGTGCTGATTTAGGTTCAACAACTGAAGTACAAGGCTACGCCTTAGACATTACTGATGAAGAAGATGTCGTCGCTGGCTTTAAATATATTGTTGAAGATTTTGGTCAAGTGAATGTGTTAATTAACAACGCCGGTATTTTACGTGACGGGTTAATGGTCAAAGCCAAAGAAGGCAAAGTGATCGACCGCATGTCGTATCAGCAATTTCAATCGGTGATCAACGTAAACTTAACCGGCACTTTTTTGTGTGGTCGCGAAGCGGCTGCAGCCATGATTGAAACGGGCCAAGCTGGGGTGATCATTAATATTTCTAGCTTAGCTAAATCCGGTAATATGGGGCAGTCTAATTATTCGGCGTCTAAAGCGGGCGTAGCAGCCATGTCCGTAGGCTGGGCCAAAGAACTCGCGCGCTATAACATTCGCAGTGCCGCCGTTGCCCCAGGTGTTATTGCTACTGAAATGACCGCCGCCATGAAACCAGAAGCGTTAGAACGCCTTGAAAAAATGGTTCCAGTTGGCCGTTTAGGTCAGCCAGAAGAAATTGCTTCAACGGTGCGTTTTATCATTGAAAATGATTATGTGAATGGCCGAGTGTTCGAAATTGATGGTGGTATTCGTTTATAAGCGATGATATCTGCTTTAAGTTTGTTATGATGCTGTCACGCCAAGCTAATACTATTCGTATTAGCTTGGCGTTATTTTTTCACTCTTTAGGGATGCTATTACGTGGCCAAATTAGAATTTCTGATCAAAAAAATCATGTTAATTGTTGGAGTGCTAGGGGTGATAATCATCTATGGCGGTTTTTTGTATTTATTCTTTTCCGATCGTTCAACGGCTGCTTTACCGTGGTTTTTACTTATCTCACCTTGGATTTGCGTCTACTTTGGTTTAACACATGTGCAGCAAGTGGCTGTAATACAATGGTTTGTCAATAAATTCACCTTTAAAAACAACGCTAAGTAGCCCCGTTTATGTCTGCTCTATCAGCGTTTTTATCGCGGTTTTCTATTCCCCTGTATACCATGATAGCCTTGGTTGCATTTGCGGCTAACTCAGTATTGTGCCGCATGGCGTTATCATCGACCCAGCAAACAACGCCATTAATTGACCCAAGCAGTTTTACGGCCATTCGTTTGACCACAGGTGCCTTGGTGTTGTGGTTATTAATGTTATTGCGACCAAGTAAAACCGACACTAATAACTCCACTCGCCGAGGTAGCTTGTTTGCTGCGGGATTACTGTTTATCTATGCTGTGGCGTTTTCATACGCTTATGTACTGCTCGACACCGCTACTGGTGCGTTGATTTTGTTTGCCGCAGTGCAAATTAGCATGATGGTCATCAGCCATATTCAAGGTCAACGACTGACGTTACTCGAGTTCATTGGGGCATTATTGGCTTTTGCTGGCTTTGGCTATTTAGTGTTACCTGGGGTTAGTGCTCCCTCACTCACCGGCTTAGTGTTAATGGCCATCAGTGGCTGTGCATGGGGGGGCTACACTTTATTGGGTAAACAGTCTCGCCAACCGCTATTCGACACTGGATATAATTTTATTCGGACCTTGCCGTTGGTTATGGTGATGATAGGCGCAGTATGGTTGCTGTCCGTGTTTGCCGTTACCGAACCAATGAGCCACTTCATATTATCACCATTAGGGATCCTACTGGCCATCTTGTCAGGCGGGGCGGCATCCGGTGTCGGGTATGCATTATGGTATCAAGCATTACGTGGGTTAACATCAACCCATGCCGCGGTATTACAGCTGACCGTTCCCGTCATTGCAGCCTTAGGTGGCGTGTTGTTTTTAGGTGAAACGATCAGTATTCATCTTAGTATCTCAGCCTGCATCATTTTTTTAGGCATAGCATTAGTCATTTTAGCTAAGCCAAAACAAATCAAAATTTAATAGATTAACTCAATAAAACAAACGATTAACGAGGTTATATGAGCAATTCAACAGCGTATCCTATTGGTACTCCAGGGCAAAAGTGGACCGATGCTGACAAAAGCCAATGGTTAGCACAAGTGACGATAAAACGTTCATATCAAGATGAAGTGGTGAGTAAATTAACCCCGCTGGCCGCTCAGTTTGAACAAGTACAATACGGCGCGTTATCTTATGATGCCGACAAATACCCACTGTTTGCGTTTAAATCTCAGCAGTGGGATAGCAATAAAAAAACCATTCTCGTGACGGGTGGTGTGCATGGATATGAAACCAGCGGTGTACAAGGTGCGATTCAATTCTTAGCCACGAAAGCACAACACTATGCTCAATATTTCAATGTAGTCGTAGCGCCTTGCATCAGTCCTTGGGGTTATGAAACTATTAATCGTTGGAATCCTAAAGCCATCGACCCTAATCGTTCTTTTTATCCTAATAGCCCAGCAGAAGAGTCTGCTGCACTGATGGCATTTGTCGCAACACTGGGCGATATTTATGCGCATATTGACCTACATGAAACTACCGATACTGACGAGCTGGAGTTCAGACCGGTATTATCTGCTCGCGATGGTGTTGAATACGACAAAGGTATTATTCCTGACGGTTTCTACCTTGTAGGTGACAGTGACAACCCAACACCCGCATTTCAAAAAGCGGTTATCGACTCGGTCTTAAAAGTGACTCATATTGCTCCAGCAGATGATAAAAACCAACTTATCGAAGTGCCGATTGAACAATTTGGGGTGGTTAACTATCCGGTTAAAAAACTCAGTTTATGCGCCGGCATTACAGTCAATCACTTTAACACCACCACCGAAGTCTATCCCGATAGCCCACTTGTCACCGTTCAAGAATGTAACGACGCTCAAGTCGCTGCCATCATTGGTGGATTGGATTATATTGTTGGTTATTTGAAGCTTTAAAAACGATGGCAAGCGATGACAAGCGATGACAAGCGGTCAAAGCCTAGAGACTAGGGCGGACTGCGTCCTGCTAGATCGCTGCGCTGCTATAAAAGCGGAGAAGAGCGGGATGACAAGCGATAGCCGGCGATGACAATCGATGACAAGCTGGCAGTGCCTAGAGATTAGGGCGGACTTCTTCCTGCTAGAGTCGTTTCGCTGTGCTGTTTGCTTTTATAGCATCTAGCCGCGCAGCGTCCTAGCAGCGCAGCGCTCTAGGCTGTTTGTTTTATTGCGTCCTGCTAGGGTCGCTTCGCTGCTAAGATTTTATAGCATCTAGCCGCGCAGCGTCCTAGCAGTGCAGCGCTCTAGGCTCTTGCTATAGATTTTATAGCCTCTAGGCTGTTGAAGCTTTTACCGTCAACGCCGGGTTAGTGTTTGCTTTTGTGTTGTTATCGATATCGGTCCATTTTAGGTTGATAAATAGCCCGAAAATCCTTACAATATTGCGCTTCGTATTTACCTCGGCTTTGCCGTATGCCAGTTTCAATATCATTTTTTGCTTGCTTGGGTCGTCTAGACGTCAACTCAAACGATTACACGATAATTTGATATGGGCTTTAACACACAACACGATTTGGAATTTCATTTTGATTACAACAGCTAACATCACGATGCAGTTTGGCGCAAAGCCACTGTTTGAAAACCTATCAGTTAAATTTGGTGGCGGTAATCGCTACGGTTTAATTGGCGCGAATGGTTGTGGTAAATCCACCTTTATGAAAATCCTTGCCGGTGATTTAGAGCCTTCAAGCGGTAACGTCTCGATAGATGTTAACGAGCGCATGGGTAAATTAAACCAAGACCAGTTTGCTTACGAAAGTTTTTCAGTCATTGATACTGTGATCATGGGCCACAGAGAGTTGTGGAAAGTGAAGCAAGAGCGTGACCGTATTTATTCTTTACCTGAAATGAGTGAAGAAGACGGTATCAAAGTGTCTGAGCTTGAGATGGAATTTGCTGAGATGGATGGGTATACCTCGGACGCTCGTGCAGGCGATTTATTGCTTGGTGTGGGTATTGCCACTGAGCAACATTTTGGGTTAATGAGCGAAATCGCTCCTGGTTTCAAATTGCGGGTGTTATTGGCGCAAGCATTATTCTCAAATCCAGATTTATTGTTACTTGACGAACCGACCAACAACTTGGACATCGATACTATTCGCTGGTTACAAGACATGTTGAACCAACGTAACAGCACCATGATTATTATTTCCCATGACCGTTACTTTTTAAACTCAGTGTGTACCCACATGGCTGACTTAGATTACGGTGAACTGCGAGTGTTCCCTGGTAACTACGACGAATACATGATGGCTGCACAGCAATCACGTGAACGTTTAATGAATGACAACGCGAAGAAAAAAGCGCAAATTGCTGAATTACAAACCTTCGTAGCACGCTTCTCGGCTAACGCATCGAAAGCGAAACAAGCCACATCACGCGCTAAGCAAATTGATAAAATTAAACTTGATGACATTAAAGCATCAAGTCGCGTCAACCCCTTTATTCGTTTCGAGCAAGACAAGAAATTGTTTCGAAATGCACTGGTCGTCGAAAATTTAACTAAAGGTTACGACAAACCCTTATTTAGCAAACTGAACTTAATGGTTGAAGTGGGTGAACGTATTGCTATTTTGGGTCAGAACGGTATTGGTAAAACCACCTTACTACGTACTTTAGTGCACGATATTCCACAAGACGAAGGGACTATTAATTGGTCTGAAAATGCCAATCTTGGTTACTACGCCCAGGATCATGAAGCTGATTTTACTAATGACATGACTTTATTTGAATGGATGAGTCAATGGCGTAAAGAAAACGATGACGATCAATCTGTTCGCGGTATTTTAGGCCGTATGTTGTTTGGCGCAGATGACATTAAAAAATCCGTTAAAGTGTTGTCCGGTGGTGAAAAAGGCCGTATGTATTTCGGTAAACTTATCATGCAAAAAGCCAATATTTTGTTACTCGATGAACCAACCAACCACATGGATATGGAATCAATCGAGTCATTAAATAATGCGCTTGAAAAGTACGAAGGCACATTGATTTTCGTCTCCCATGACCGTGCATTTGTATCATCATTGGCCACACGTATTATTGAAATCACCGACAAGGGTATTAATGATTTCAAAGGCACTTACGACGAGTTATTGGCGAGTAAAGGTATCGACGCTTAATTGTGGTTTTATAGCCAGTATCGTTTATAGCCAATACTAACGAATTAACATCATTAGCCCTGAACAAATGTTCGGGGCTTTTTGTTTTTATTTACCTGCCTAAGTCATATACTCTAGTGTTATAAATCAATGGTATTACCCAGCACAGGCATCTATTTTATGAGCATCACCCTCGAACAAGCCGCATCAACCTTGAATGAACTCAAATGTCGTACTAATTTTAATATTAAGAATGTTACCGAATACATGCTCCCTGAGTTAAAAGAACCGGTTTATTTGCATGTGGAAGGACAAACGCCATTACTGATTATCCGTCCGGCATTTGAAATTTTTTCGACAGAATTGGCGACCATAGATGGCGTACACGCAAAATATGATTATTACCATAATGCGCAAATGACCCGATTTCCAACCCGTCGAAACAAAGGCTTAAATGAAATTCACTATGGTCTAGCATTTCGGTTTGATACCACAGATGCAGTTATTCTATTTATCAATAGACTGATTGAAATTGTAAAAGGATAAGTTGACTCATTAGGAGCGCGATAGGCCATGACAGAGCAATTTAATATTAATCAGTTTAATTGTTCCATTAGCGGTATGGGACAGACCCTTATTTGGGCCCATGGCTCAACCGGCAGCATTCAAAGTGAAGATGCGATTGGTTTATATGCCTGGCATCGATTTCCCAAAAAGTTACAGCTTATTCGTTATGACGCCGTTGGTCATGGCTTGTCTTCAGCCGGTAAGTGCGTTGAAGACTATTTATGGCCAGAACTGGCGAATGACATGATAAGCATCGCCACGCATTTAAGCGCGCCATCAGAGCTTATTTTAGGCGGTCAATCAATGGGCAGTGTCACGAGCTTATATGCTGCATTGAAGTATCCAGAAAAAGTAAAAGGATTGATCCTGATGAACCCGCCCACAGCATGGGATGCACGGGCGGCACAAGTGGATATTTACCCTAAAATGGCCAAAGCAGCGCGTATTTTTGGCGGTAAAGGGTTAGCCAGGATAAACGCCAAACATTGGGGAAAAATGCTACCAAGTTGGCTGATTAATGGCCACGAACACAGTGTGCTGGGCACGTTAGACGGATTAAAATTGATGACACGTCAAACGCTTGACCGACTGTTTCGCGCAGCCGCCCTCAATGATCTGCCAAATAAACAACACATTGCCACATTGACTATGCCAACCCTGATTTTAGCCTGGGAGGGTGATAAGGCTCACCCCATTGAGACCGCCATTGAGTTGCATAAAATATTACCACATTCGACGTTACACATTGCTCACTCGATAGATGATGTCAATGAATGGCCAAAATTGATCAGTGAATTTTGTCTCAATAACGACAACAATGGGAAAGAACGATAAGAACCTAGATGTTAAATAGCTTCGCTACTAGAGGCTAGAACGCTTCGCTGCTAGAGGCTAGAAAAGCGGAAAGATTGAATGGACCTAGATGCTAGATCGTTTCATCTAGCTGTTACTTGCTTGTATAGTAGCGCAGCGATCTAGCAGGACGAAGTCCGCTCTAGCCTCTAGGCTTTAATTGCTTGTCACCCCAGCATCGCTCTTACCCGAGTACCAAGGCTACTTGGTGCAGTTTTGCAATAAGGCCACAAAAAAATCGCTGCCTTTACGCTCTGCAAAAGCAATATTCCGCTCAGGAATGGATTCGGGGTCGGTATAACTTGCTAACGCTATTTCCATACTGGCTTCACGGATAATATGCAGGCAAGGGTAGGGAGAACGATTGGTAAAATTAGCCGGACTGTCTTGGGGTTCACCTTCAAAGCAATAGTCTGGGTGAAAACTGGCGAGTTGGTAAATGCCTTCATAACCTTGCTCAATCAATTCATCATTTGCATAATCGACTATGTCTAAATAAGGGTAGAAACCTTCAAACCCACGAGGCAGAATAAACAGTGTGGTTTCAGTTTGAGGATGATTGTCCAAGTATTGGCATTCTTGTATTAACGCATTAAGCACTTTTGCTACTTTAGTTTCTTCAATGGCAACATAACGAATGCTGGCACGTTCCACCTCTCGACGGGCAAACGGGCAAATGTTGTATTTCATAATGACATCTTTCACCCATTTTTCAGTGTGAGTGAGGCATTCATGTGGTTCCATTACGTAACCTTTTAACCCTATTTAATGGTTCAGTGAGTTGTGGGTGGCAACATCATTGGGATAATCGATGCTACTAATAATAAAGCCATTGTGACATTAAAAATACGTTGTTGGCGCTCATTTTTAAGTAGCCGTTTTAGCGCCACCCCAAATCCAAGCCAGACAATTGCACAGGGAAATGCCACACACAAAAATACGCTGGCAATGGTAATCACTTGGCCATTGAGCTCTTGCTGCACTGAGGTAAATGTTGCAATGGCGCCGACAGCCATGATCCAACCTTTTGGATTCACCCATTGAAACGCAGCCGCTTGCAAAAAACTAAACGGTTTACTCACCGGTTTGCCTTCCATTTTACTGCTGCTATTGGCAATGAGCCATGATAGGTAAAGTAGGTAGCTGATACCAATCACTTTAATCACAATATGGATGAAGGGATAAGCTTTAAATATTGCGCTTAATCCAAGCCCGACGGCCAATATCATGGTCGGAAAACCTAAGCTTATACCCATTAAGTGAGGAATACTTCGCTTAATACCAAAGTTCACTCCAGAGGTCATTAACATAATGTTGTTCGGGCCAGGAGTAATGCCGGCAGAAAAAGCAAATAACGCAATGGCGAATACTAACTCCATGAAAGGGTCTCTGTAGTGGATTAATAAGCTATTTTGATAAGTCGAATTCTAGGGGAAATGAATGATTCACCATAATGATTTTTTTAACGCTTGCTTAAATATATCGTTTTAATATTAACACAACGGCTATTTATTCATTAAGCTGTTGTTATAAGTTAAGTAAATTATTAGTGACTCAGTGTAATCGTAGATCGTTACTATCAAGCAACAAGGCCAGAGTTTCTCTCTGAGCTCGTTACTTGAGCATTTCGATAATAACCAGGTAGGTTAATAACTGACATCTACTTCGTAAGATGAAAATTTACGGATATTAATCACCCCTGTATCAAAAATAAGATATTGGCCTTTAATGCCTTGTAAAATACCGCTAACTTCAGCAATTTTATCGAAATTATGCGACTTTACTTTAACTGGGAATTGCGTGATCGGATAACTTATGGCCTGAATATTAGCGTCTAGGCGTTCAATGACAATATCTTGATGTTCGGCCGCGAGGGCTTGCAGTTTATCTTCAATTAACGGGATAAGCTGCGCAGCTTGTTCTACCAAATCGACATCATCATTATGACCTTTTAGCATCGCTTGCCAATGGGTTTTATCATTAATGAATTTTGCCAGTTCAACTTCAATTAAGCCCGACATTTTACGGGTAGACACTTTAAAAATAGGTAAGCCTTGAGTCGCGCCTTGATCTATCCAACGGGTTGGGATTTGAGTATGGCGGGTAATACCTACTTTAATGCCTGAAGTATTAGACAAATAGACATAATGTGGCACAAAGCAATTTGACATGCCCCATTCTGGTTCGCGGCAAGTGCCTTGATCAAAGTGGCATGTTTCTGGTTTCATTATACACAGGTCGCAACTGGCCAGTTTTGTCATGCATACATAACAATGGCCCTGAGAATAACTTTTCTTGGTTTTTTTACCGCAGTTGCTGCAAAAAATATTACCCGTATGAGTCATGGTTAATGACTTACCAATAAGCGGGTTAAGCGCTAAACGCGCTTCTCCGACAGGTAAATGATACTCCACCTCATGATCATCATTGAGGTGGGTTTTTAGTTTTGATAGCGTTCCAAACATGGTTAATCCATTTATCGTCATTATTATGTGGCAGTTTAGCAGATGATGAAAACGGATTTTAGCCTTAATTTGCCTCGTTTGTTTTTGCCTTAAACGTTAAATTCAACTTATGCTAATTTACTGAGCTTATCTAATACAACATCATCACCCATTTCATAAAGTGATGCCGTGATTTGCTCCTCTTGAGCGGGGTCGGTTAAGCCAAATGCCATTGTCGCTCTAAATAACGCAATGCCTGTGTGGCTGGCCGTTTCGTATTGGCTACTAAACTGTTCAATGTTTACGCCTAACGCATTCATTTTATTAGAGATGTGCAACACAATCCCGGGGCGATCGTATGCGATTAAGTTGTAATACAGATGCTTAATCGGTTTCGTGCTTAAGGTGGTTTTAGCAAAGGTTAAGGCTAAGCCGTCAATGCATTCTAAGGCGTCAACTAATGCATCCCATTTTAGTGCTGGGACTTCTAATTGTAATATCGCGGCAAAAACGCCGTCTATATGGCGCATTTCCGAGTCTAGCCAGTTGCCATTATGTCGGCTTACTACATTGGCTATTTGTTCTACTAAGCCTTTTCTATCAGGTGCTTGAAGAGTAATAATATAACGCATCATTCGATATTTCTCCTATAAATAATGTCTGTAACACAACTGTCATCTTTACGTCATATAATCTCAGCCACTTAAGGTTGTGTTATGTTTTTATTGCTGTCTTACAACAGGTTTACTGTTGTGTTACTACAATTTATTTAGAGACTAATGGATAACTAATAGACAGTTATTTAGTCATAAATATTTATTGTTAGCATAGTAGACTGCACAATCAAAGCGCTAATTATGGCATCGATTAATTATTAGAGGTTCTTAATGGAAAGTCAGGTCAATCAACCTGGTTCTGCTGAAAAAAGTCTACTCGTTGATAGACATGCAACCCGCAGAGCATTTAAGGATAAAGCAGCTGAGATTGGGGTAACCATCGGTGGCACCTTAGTGTTTGTCACTTTGTTATTAATATTTTTCTATTTGCTGTATGTCATCAAGCCCATTTTTGATGGTGCAGATATAGAACCTGTTACGAGTGTCAGCTATCAACATGCTGATGCTAAAACCTTAATGGTCGGCAGTGATGAACAAAACGAAGTGCTATATCGGGTGACCAAATTGGGTACTGTTGATTTTTATTCAGCCGCGAGCGGTGAATTAATTTCGTCTTTTACTCCTAAACTTCCTCAAGGTGCAACGGTAACTAGCAGTACCAAATCAAGTCCAAGCGAGCAACGCTTCGCATTAGGGCTAAGCAACGGTCAAGTGATTGTTGTCGGGATTGAGTTTGGTTTGACCTACCCAGACAATCAACGTCTGATTACCCCTTCTTTACGTTATCCAATGGGGGAAGCGCCATTAACCATTAATCGCGATGGTGCTGTGTATAATCTGGTGTTTGATTATAGCGATAGTCGCATGAGCTTTGCTTATCAAGACAAAAATGGTGCTTGGAAGCTAAATCGCCAAGAAGGCGAAGAAAACATGATGACTGAAGAAGTTGAATGGTCATCGGTTGAAGTCTTTATTGAAGATGCGCCAAACGATGTCGTATCAGTATTAATGACTCCAGATCATCGTCAGCTTATTTTGAGCGCGAATAACAAACTATTTATTTACAACACTCGTAATGCACACTCTGTAGAGTTGCTTCAAGTCGTTGATGTAAAAAAAGTTAATGCTGATGTTAAGCAAGTGAATTTGCTTGCGGGTGCCAGCTCGATTTTAGTCAGTTATGACAGTGGCATTGTGAGTCAGTACTTCCAAGTAAATAGCGAAAAAGGGCGTTTATATGAGCAAATTCGTGAGTTTGATGATATTGCTCCAGTGAGTGTTATGGCGACAGAGTTTTATCGTAAAAGCTTTGCAGTCTTAAGCCCTGAAGGTGAGTTAACCCTGCTTTATACTACCAGTGAACGAGAGTTATTCGACGAGAAGTTTCAGTTAACTAACCCTGGGGAAATGAGCTTTAGCCCGCGTTCAAATGCCTTGGTGATTGAAGCCGATAACAAACTTAACCTTTTCTCTGTTGAAAACAGCCACCCAGAAATATCATGGAGCGCGCTGTGGGAGAAAGTGTGGTACGAAAGTTACCCTGAACCACAATATGTATGGCAATCGACGTCTGGTTCTGACGACTTTGAGGCTAAGTTAAGTTTAATGCCGTTAGCATTTGGTACCATGAAAGCCGCTTTTTACGCCATGTTGTTTGCGGCGCCATTAGCGATTGCCGGTGCCATTTATACCGCTTACTTTATGACGCCAAAAGTCCGCAACGTGGTAAAGCCTACCATTGAAATTATGGAGGCATTACCCACGGTTATTTTGGGTTTCTTGGCAGGATTATGGCTAGCGCCACTGATTGAAGATAACTTACCCGGCATAGTGGTGTTGTTGTTGTCAATGCCCATATCAATACTCATCACAGCATTTGCTTGGAGTAAATTGCCACAAACGTGGAAGCATCGCCTACCAGAAACATATCAAGAACTGATGTTATTGCCAGTGATTATATTTGTCGGTTGGTTCTCATTTACGATTAGCCCTGTCATTGAAGTGGCATTATTTGACGGTAATACTCGCCAGTTTATTACCAACGATTTAGGCATCACCTTTGACCAACGTAATGCGCTTGTTGTGGGGATTGCCATGGGTTTTGCGGTTATTCCAACAATATTTTCGATTGCTGAAGATGCTATTTTCTCCGTACCACGTCATTTGTCAAACGGCAGTTTGGCATTGGGTGCAACAAACTGGCAAACCCTGACCAAGGTGGTATTGCTTACCGCCAGTCCGGGTATTTTCTCGGCCATCATGATGGGCTTAGGCCGTGCAGTGGGTGAAACCATGATTGTGTTAATGGCAACCGGTAATACCGCAATCCTTGAGTGGAGTGTGTTTGAGGGTATGCGTACCTTAGCGGCAAACATTGCCGTAGAAATGCCGGAGTCGGCCATTGGCAGTACGCATTACCGTGTATTGTTCTTAGCCGCCTTTGTATTGTTCGTGTTCACCTTCTTCTTTAATACCATTGCAGAAGTTGTTCGCCAACGTTTACGCGAACGTTATAGCTCACTGTAAGGAAAGATGATGACTCAATTAATGATTATTTCGCCAATCGCCTTGAGAGGTTTGTGTAATGGGTAAGTGGTTTAAATCAGGTTCACCGTGGATTTGGATGACCGGTGGTGCCGTTAGTATCAGTTTAATTGCCGTTCTAGGCTTATTACTGTTAATTGCGTGGCGTGGCTTGAGTTACTTCTGGCCTGCTGATGTTTACCAATGGCAACTTGAAAACAATAATGGCGTTAAAAGCACCCTTATTGGTGAAATTTATAACCGCGAAGAAGTGCCTACGGAACGGTTAATTTCAGCAGGTCATAAATTTACCAAGCACCCTGGTGAGTTTGTGACGCGTTACTTGGTTAAAACAGGTAACCGTGAGTTTGTGGGATTAGATTTTCGTTGGATTTTAGCAACAGATATCGTTAGCCGTTCAATGCCTGCAGATGTTGCTAAGCTTGAGCGCACACAAAATGGTAATTTTTACGGTTACCCCGTTGCGGTTATTGAAGACGGTAAGCGTTTAGCGCTCAATGATGAAGCTGCGATTGAAACGTCATTGATGGGTCATATAGATCGTGCGGTTGCAATTGCTGATGAAGCATTAGCGTTGCAAAAAAGTGACATTGGCTCAATTAATTATCAAATGGAGCGTCTACGTTTAAAAGAGCGTGGTTATGAGCTAGAGGGTGAATTAACTGATGAGCTTAAAGCTGAGGTGGAAGCGCAAGTTGAACAGCTTCACCAAAACTACTTAGTCCTTGAAAAAGACTTGTTTGCCTTACGCGCTAAAGCCGCCCGCGATTCTGTTGTCGTCAAAGATATGCGTGGCGTTGAAGTCACCTTGCAACTGGACTCTATTTTAGACGTCAGCTATGTCAATCACATGAGCTTGCTCAGTAAAGTTGGCCACTGGTTTGTTGGTATTGGCCGCTTTGTCAGTGACGATCCCCGCGAAGCCAATACTGAGGGTGGGGTGTTCCCCGCTATTTTTGGTACCGTTTTTATGGTGATGCTAATGGCGGTTATTGTAACGCCATTTGGAGTCATTGCCGCGATTTACCTTCATGAATATGCTAAGAAAGGCCCTATTACCAAGCTGATCCGCATTGCGGTTATCAATTTGGCCGGTGTACCGTCAATTGTTTACGGTGTCTTTGGTTTAGGCTTCTTTGTCTACATGATGGGTGGCTCAATTGACCAATTATTTTTTCCAGAAGCATTGCCTTCACCAACATTTGGCTCTCCAGGGGTACTTTGGTCTGCATTGACCTTAGCTATTTTAACCTTGCCAGTGGTGATTGTATCAACTGAAGAAGGCTTAAGCCGGATTCCAAGTGCGGTTCGTCAAGGCAGTTTGGCTTTAGGTGCCACCAAAGCCGAAACCTTATGGCGTATTGTCATCCCAATGGCGAGCCCAGCGATTATGACTGGTTTGATTTTAGCTGTAGCACGTGCTGCCGGTGAAGTGGCGCCGTTAATGTTGGTTGGTGTGGTAAAATTAGCGCCAACATTACCGATTGATATGAATTTCCCGTTTGTGCATTTAGAACGTAAGTTTATGCACTTAGGTTTCCATATTTACGATGTAGGCTTCCAAAGCCCTAACGTTGAGGCTGCACGTCCCTTAGTGTATGCAACTTCGTTCTTATTAGTATCTGTAATTGTTGCCCTTAATTTAACCGCTATTAGCGTGCGCAACCATTTACGTGAAAAATTCCGTTCGCTAGAACATTAATTAGCGATATCCTGAGGAAAGATAAAAATGATTTCAATTGATAGTTCAGCAATGCAAACAGAAGCCGTTGATTTAGTTAACTTACCGGCACAGGATACCGCCCTTGAGATCCGTAATCTTGATTTACGTTACGGTGATAAACAAGCATTATTTGATGTCTCGATGAAGATCCCTAAAAAACAAGTTACCGCATTTATTGGCCCAAGTGGCTGTGGTAAATCAACTCTTTTGCGTTGTATTAACCGTATGAATGATTTGGTTGATAGTTGCAAAATTGACGGTGAAATCTTGCTTTATGGTCAAAATATTTATGATAAGAAAGTCGATGTAGCAGCATTACGTCGTAACGTAGGTATGGTCTTTCAGCGTCCTAATCCGTTTCCTAAGTCAATCTATGAAAACGTGGTCTATGGCTTACGTTTACAAGGATTGAGTAACCGTCGTGAATTAGATGAAGCGGCTGAACGTTCATTGCGTGGCGCAGCTATTTGGGACGAAGTGAAAGACCGTCTACACGACAATGCATTCGGATTATCGGGTGGTCAGCAACAACGTCTAGTGATTGCACGTGCCATAGCCATTGAGCCAGAAGTCTTATTACTCGATGAGCCAACGTCGGCGCTGGATCCAATGTCAACCTTAATTATTGAAGAGTTGATTACAGAATTAAAGGAAAAATATACCGTTGTTATTGTGACACATAACATGCAACAAGCAGCACGGGTGTCAGATCAAACGGCCTTTATGTACATGGGCGAATTGGTTGAATATGCTAATACTAATACCATTTTCACGACCCCCAAAAAGCGTAAAACTGAAGATTATATTACCGGCCGTTACGGTTGATCTTTGTTAAAAAAGCTTTTAATTAACAGATATAAATTAGGTGGGTATCATGGAAAAAATGAATTTAAGTAAACATATATCAGGCCAGTTTAATGCCGAACTTGATGACATTCGGAATCGGGTATTGGCTATGGGCGGTTTAGTTGAACGCCAGCTTGAACAAGCATTGGATGCGTTAGCAACGCTTGACTCAGAATTAGCTCAACAGGTGATCGAAGGCGATCACAAAGTCAATGGTATGGAAGTCGCTATTGATGAAGAGTGCACTCGTATTATTGCAAAACGCCAACCAGCCGCCAGTGATTTGCGTTTAATCATTGCCATTTCGAAAACCATTACTGATCTGGAGCGTATAGGTGATGCTTGTGTACGTATCGCCAAAGCGGCGGTAGAAAAGCGCGCTAACAGTCAACAACCCCTATTGGTCAGTATTGAAAACATGGGCCGTCACGCCACCCGCATGTTGCACTCAACCTTAGATGCATTAGCACGTATGGATGCCGATGAAGCGTTTGAGTTGCATAAACAAGATGCGAAAATAGACAAAGAGTATGAAGGTATCATCCGTCAATTAATGACTTATATGATGGAAGACCCTCGCTCAATCCCTGATGTGTTAGACGTATTATGGGCTGCGCGTGCGGTTGAGCGTGTAGGTGACCGTTGTAAGAATATTTGTGAATACGTGATTTACTATGTTAAAGGCAAAGACGTTCGTCATATTTCTTATGAAGAAATGGAAAAAGAACTATAAAAGATAACGGCTTTTAAAACGCCCTAATTTGTACTGTTTATTTAATAAACAGCCCAAATTAGGGCGTTTTTGTTTAGGGGTTTTGATGGATATTTGTTATCTTTGCTGGCTAGCTAATTTGCTCTATTGTTGAAGAATCTTTTTATGAAAAACACCCTTGCTCGTGGTTTAACTAATTTATTGCCTATGGTGCTGTCCATTTGGCTATTTTGGTCATTGTTCATCTCACTCGATGGCTTAGGTAAATTATTGCTCAATATTGTGGGGGTAGAATCTGTTTTTGTTGGTGCCGGTTTTTGTTTGGTCGCAAGTTTAGTGTTTATTGCCGGACTGCTATTTTCAGTTAGCCCCATTGCGTGGGTGTATGGTTGGATTGAAAGCCAACTGATGAAGTTTCCACTGTTTAAATCTGTCTACGGTAGTATTCGCGACATCGCGAGTTTGATGAATCGTGACGGTCAGCCGAAAACTCAAAAAACTGTATTAGTCAAACAAGCTAACGGCGGCTTTGTCGTCGGGTTTATCATGAGCGAATCGGTACCACAGCCACTTGCTGATGCGTTACCTGAAGGTGATTGGGTGCCAGTATTATTTCAATTAAGTTACCAAGTGGCAGGCGTGACCAGTTTAGTTAAACGCCAAGACTTAATTATCGTTGATTGGTCCTTCGAAGATGCCATGCGCTTTAATTTAACCGCCGGCATAACCAACAGTAATGTTGCCAAGAACTAGGTAAAGCGGGTAACCGCCGGTAGTTGCGATAAAAGCTGACAACAGTCGATAACAGCGAATGCTGCGCCTACGGAAAAAAAGCGATGAAAGACTCGGTGCGAGAGCGAACTGGCAGCTAGGTTTAAGCGTTGCTATTGTTAATCTGTACCATTAGCAGAATAATCGTAAAATAAGATCGACCAAACAATTGCCCAAAGCGATAACAGTGATTATCCTTGAGGTAATTCTTTATATGAGTGATAAATCAATGTCGGCCAACGAAAGTAAATTAGATAAAGTATTAGCTGAAGCTAGGGATTATAAAGCCTCTCGTGAGAAAGGGTATCGAGAACAAGCGCTTAAGTTATACCCTTGGGTATGCGGTCGCTGCACTCGCGAATTCACCCATAAAAATTTATCTGAGTTAACGGTTCATCATCGCGATCACAACCACGATAATAATCCATCAGATGGGACGAACTGGGAGTTATTGTGCCTGTATTGTCACGACAATGAACATTCGCGTTTTGAAGAGCTGATCCGTTACGGCAGTACTAAAGAATCCAAACAAGACGCTGCTACGTTCAATCCATTTGCAGATTTAAAAGCAATGATGAAGAAGTAGAGCTGAGACGGTAGAAGCGGTAAGAACGATGACAAGCGGTAACAAGCGGTAACAAGCGATGACAAGCGATGACAAGCGAGAAACCGCCTAGGAGCTAGGACGCTGCGCTGCGAGAGGCTATACAAGCAAAGTCAAAAGCTGGCTAGATTGATGAAAATCGATAACGGGCGATAAACAGCCTAGGAGCGAGTTCGCTACGCGGCGAGATGCTATACAGGCAAAGTCAAAAGCTGGATAGATTGATGAAAATCGATAACGGGCGAGAAACAGCCTAGAAGCTAGTCCGCTTTGCGGCGAGATGCTATACAGGCAAAGTCAAAAGCTAGGACGCTTTGCTGCGAGATACTATAAATTCGAAAGACAGAAGGCTAGAGGCTGATTCCGCCGTGGTAATACTTCTGAGCAGGGATCAGCTGGTTATTGTGGCTTAATGAATCTGTACACCGATTGAGGTAAACTTCCCTTAAGATAAAACGGTGTAAAAAAGTAATGAAAACTCAACCAACTTACTCAACAGAATTTAAAATAGATGCTGCAAACCTCGTTATTAAACAAGGTTACACTACGAGTGAAGCTTCCAAGGCTACAGGGGCAGGTCCAACAGCGATTAGACGTTGGGTGACTCAACTTAGACAAGAATTTGAAGGTATTACC
>NZ_JBEOPI010000019.1:0-91681 GCF_040309905.1 Shewanella sp. CAL98-MNA-CIBAN-0140 | reverse complement strand
TTGCCATTCAAAAAAACTCGTTTCAGGCATTTTCATAGCAAATCTCACTTCTAGTCTTGATTTATACTATAAGAATAAGCCAAAACTGACTCAGATGCATAGGCATGTTTATTATTGATAATAGCTTAACTTACCTCCAACTTAGGTTAATCAATTTAGGTTAATCACAGAGTTATTAGCGGGAGGGATAAATAAATGTGTTACATAGGTTAAAGTCTGAATATTTCACCTGTCTCATATCAAACTGGTCATTTGTGTTGCGAACAAAGCGACTTCACGTGGTAATAGCTGGGTTAATCGCGGGTCTATTGCCATTCAATGCAACCTAGATAGCGGCACAAAGCAAATTTTGGTTACCTTTTATTATCCTGTTCTAGAGGCTAACGTACAGTGCCTGACACTTTGCAATCTAATACAAGGCAGCATTAAACCGAGTCAATACCCTGTAAAATCGGGTTCTACGCTGGTAATGCTTTACGAAATACATCTATAGGAAACAACCACAATTTGTACATCCAAACCTTAGTGATTACTGAGCAAGTGTTGGGCCCTATCTATGGGAACTGTATTAATACAGATTAGAAAAACCAAAGTATCGATGAGTGCAAAAACGACTGAAAAATGATTATTAGAGGGGTTTAACAAAGCGATAAGCTTTTTTTAACTAATAAAAAAGGAGGCCAAAGCCTCCTTTTTTACGGTTTAATCTACTTACAAACGTAAACAGGACATCGAATTAACGACGTAAACCTAACTTCTTGATCATAGCAGTGTAACGAGCTACGTCAGTACGCTTTAAGTAAGCAGAAAGCTTACGGCGTGCATTAACCATGCGTAATAAACCACGACGAGAGTGGTGATCATGGATGTGCTCTTTAAAGTGACCTTGAAGGTGGTTAATTTGAGCAGTTAACAAAGCTACTTGAACTTCAGTTGAACCTGAATCGTTTTCGCCGCGACCAAAATCAGCTAAAATTTTTGCTTTTGCTTCAGCACTTAGTGACATGTGTATCTCCAAAAAAAGTAAATGTATCTCTAGCCGATCACTAACTCAGCCAGAGCGAGCGCAGTATTTTAACCAGATTGATGGTTAACCGCAATATAAATTCAATTATTTATTTGTAAAGCAGACTTTAAAGCCAACTGACTACTCTGTTGGATCATTGTCGTGTATCACAATCAAGCGTTTTGGTGCTAATAAACCATCATCATTCATGGTACCAATACCAACAAACCGACGTTCATCGCCAATAGTGATACGAACCAATTCATTAGGTTTAAGACCCGCAGCTTGAATCGCTTGTCCTTGCATAACGTAATACAGCATCGCTTGTGGCAAATTAATTTCAGCGAAATTAGCCACTGCGGTATCCATTGGCAGTAATAACGGATCCATCAAGGTCTTAGGCGCTACATCTTGCCTATGAGCTTGCTCAAGTAACGCTTCTAATTGTGCTAAGGTAACCATTTTTTCATACGGGTATTCGGCAACTTGAGTACGACGCAACATAATAACATGTGCTCCACATCCAAGCATTTCACCTAGATCATCAATAATGGTCCGTATGTAAGTCCCTTTAGAACAATGAATATCTAGCGTTAATTCATCACTTTCAAGCTTAATAAAGTTTAACTCAAATACGGTGATAGGCCGCGACTCACGTGGGATTTCAATTCCCTCACGGGCATATTTATACAAAGGTTGACCTTGGTATTTTAATGCCGAATACATTGACGGTATTTGTTGAGTCGTTCCTCGGAAAAACGCAAGCTTCTCATCAAGTAATTCTTGGGTAATGTTAATAGGGCGCGTTTGTACGACTTCCCCATCTGAGTCACTAGTATCAGTACGTTCACCCAATTTAGCCGTCACGAGATAGCGTTTATCCGCTTCTAATAAATGCTGAGAGAACTTCGTCGCTTCTCCAAGACAAATAGGCAACATACCCGTTGCTAACGGGTCTAAAGCACCTGTATGACCCGCTTTATTGGCATTAAAAAGACGCTTAACTCTTTGCAGGGCAAAGTTAGAACTCATGCCAGTATCTTTATCGAGTAATACGATTCCGTCGATGAAGCGACCTTTAGGGCGACGAGCCATTAATCTTGCTCCTTGTCACCGTCAACAGACTCGCTGTTCTCAGAGGCTTCTGGAGTAGACTGTTGCTGCGTTTCACCGTCAACCGACTCGCTGCTATCGTAGGCTTCTGGAATAGAATGTTGCTGCGTGTCACCGTCAACAGACTCGCTGCCATCGTAGGCTTCTGGAGTAGACTGTTGCTGCTTGGCTTTATCTTTGTTGATCACTTGCGTCACTAGGTTAGACATACGCATGCCTTCAACCAGTGAGCTATCATAGATAAAACGTAATTCAGGCATGACGCGTAATTTCATGCGCCCAGCAACTAAAGTACGGACATAAGGTGCAGCAGCAGTAAGTGCATCAATTTTTTGTTGGACAAGTTCAGTGTCTTCTTCATAGAAGGTCACAAACACTTTTGCATAACTCAAATCACGAGAGACGTCGACGTCGTTTACTGTGACAAAACCAATGCGAGGATCTTTCATATCGCGTTGCAACACCATTGCAAGTTCTTGCTGGAGTTGTTGTGCAATACGGCGTGTACGACTAAATTCTTTTGCCATGATGATATGCCATATCGTTAGGTCTACAATCAAAAAGGGCGGCTAAAGCCGCCCTTCCATTGGTTCTTATAAGGTGCGAGCAATTTCGACTGTTTCAAAAACTTCAATTTGATCGCCCACTCGGACGTCGTTGTAGTTCTTGACACCGATACCACATTCCATGCCATTACGGACGTCTGGAGTATCGTCTTTAAAGCGGCGTAATGATTCAAGTTCACCTTCGAAGATAACCACGTTTTCACGTAATACACGAATTGGTGCGCTACGTTTAACGATACCTTCAGTAACCATACAACCAGCGATAGCGCCAATTTTAGGAGACTTAAAGACTTCACGAACTTGAGCAAGGCCGATAATTTCTTGTCTGAACTCAGGTATTAACATACCTGTCATTGCAGCTCGAACTTCATCAATTAAGTTGTAGATGATGCTGTAATAACGTAAATCAACACTTTCTGATTCAATGGTCTTACGAGCCTGTGCATCTGCACGTACGTTGAAACCAACAAGAATCGCATTTGAAGCGGCTGCTAATGTTGCGTCGGTTTCAGTTAATGCACCGACACCTCGAGCAATAATGTTCACTTTAACTTCATCAGTAGACAGTTTAGCTAAAGATTCACAAATAGCTTCAAGAGAACCTTGAACATCCGCTTTAAGTACGATATTCAGTTCTTGTACTTCGCCTTCTTCCATGTTGGCAAACATGTTTTCTAGCTTAGACTTCTGCTGACGCGCTAACTTAATGTCACGGAATTTACCTTGACGATACAACGAAACTTCGCGAGCTTTACGTTCATCACGTACTACTGTCGCTTCATCACCCGCTGACGGCACACCAGAAAGACCTAAGATCTCTACTGGAATAGATGGACCCGCTTCAGTGATAGCATGACCGTTTTCGTCTTTCATCGCACGGATTTTACCGTACTCTAAACCACATAAAACGATATCACCTTGGCGCAACGTACCTTCTTGAACCAAGATAGTTGCCACTGGGCCACGACCTTTATCAAGTTGCGATTCGATAACCACACCCGCCGCCATTCCATCACGGACCGATTTAAGTTCTAATACTTCAGATTGAAGTAAAATACCTTCTAACAATTCGTCAACGCCCATACCAGTTTTAGCTGATACATGAACGAACATGTTATCTCCGCCCCAATCGTCTGACATGATGCCATGTTGAGACAATTCACTCTTAACACGATCAGGATCAGCATCTGGCTTATCCATTTTGTTAACAGCAACGATTAACGGTACATTACCCGCTTTAGCATGTTGAATCGCTTCAATCGTTTGTGGCATTACGCCATCATCGGCAGCAACAACCAAAATAACAATATCGGTCGCCTTAGCACCACGAGCACGCATTGACGTAAACGCCGCGTGACCAGGAGTATCAAGGAAGGTGATCATGCCGTTTTCAGTTTGAACGTGGTATGCACCAATATGCTGGGTAATACCACCGGCTTCGCCAGCCGCCACTTTCGCACGACGGATATAATCCAGTAACGACGTTTTACCGTGGTCAACGTGACCCATGATAGTAACAACTGGCGCACGTGATTCTAGCTGGATATTGTCATCGCGATCTTGCATAACTTGATGTTCAAGTTCATTTTCACGAATAAGAACCACTTTATGACCTAATTCTTCTGCAATCATTTGGGCAGTTTCTTGGTCAAGTACTTGGTTAATCGTTACCATTGTACCCATTTTCATCATTTGCTTGATGATCACTGTGGCTTTAATTGCCATTAAGTGAGCTAATTCGGATACGGTTACGGTTTCACCAATACGCACGTCACGACTTACAGCTGCAGCGGGTTTATTAAAACCGTGTGCCATAGATTCTGGTGCAGTACTGCGATTACGCATGTGTTTTTCGCGTCCGCCACGCGCATCTTTTCCGCCACGTTTTTTATTGGCGCTTTTATTGCGAGCACGACGACCACGTTTTTCATCATCAGCATCTGAACTGTCTTCTGCTGCACGAGCAACTTGAGATGTTGTGATGTGATGATCACCGTTCTTTTCAGCATCTAAACGTTGACGTTCTTCTTCAGCCCAACGCTTTGAATTTACTTCAGCAAGTTGACGTGCTGTTTCAGCAGCTTTCGCGGCTTCATCTTTTTGCTTTTGAGTAAGCACAGCGTCTTGAGTCGCTTTTAAACGATCCGCTTCAACTTTTGCTGCTGCAGTTTCTGGGTCAGCAACTTTAGTTACTTTAGGTTCAGATTTTACTTTTTCTGATTTCAATTTGGCTTCTGCTTCCGCTTTTTTCTTCGCTTCTGCATTAGCTTTCGCTTCTGCCGCTACTTTTGCTTCAGCTTCGGCTTTTGCTTGGGCTTCAGCTTCTGCTTTGGCTTTTGCTTGAGCTTCTAATTCAGCTTGTTTTGCTAATTCTGCATCTTCACGTTTAACAAAAGTACGTTTCTTGCGCACTTCTACTTTCACGTCTTTTGACTGACCGCCAGTGCTTGCAACACTTAAGGTAGACAATGTTTTACGCTGCAATGTCATTTTAGTCGGAACTGAATCTGCACCATGCTGTTTTTTTAGATAATCAAGAAGCTTCTGCTTCTCGTTTTCTGAAACAGTATCGAGTTGTTTTTTACTTATACCAGCTTGTGAGAATTGCTCGATTAATCGATCGACCGATTTTCCCACTTCCACTGCTAATTTTTCTACGCTTGTATCTGCCATCAATTAAATCCCCCTGTTGATCGACTTATGCTTCTTCGCCAAACCAACAGATATTGCGGGCAGCCATGATGAGCTCACCTGCTTTTTCTTCTGTTAATTCTTCAATATCAATTAAATCGTCAATACCTTGCTCGGCCAAGTTTTCTAAAGTCACTACACCTTTGCTCGCAAGAACGTAAGCTAAATGTCTTTCTAATCCTTCCAATGCTAGTAAGTCATCACTTGGCTCTGCACCATCTAACGCTTCTTCAGACGCTAATGCTCTTGTCGAGATTGCCGCCTTTGCACGTTCACGTAATGCTTCAACGATTCCTTCGTCGAAACCTTCTATTGCTAATAGTTCAGATTCTGGAACATAAGCAACTTCTTCTAACGAAGTGAATCCCTCATCAGCCAAAACGGCTGCAAAATCTTTATCTACATCCAGATAATCCACAAACAAGTCAATCACTTTCGCACTTTCGGCTTGGTGTTTTTTGTTCAGGTCTTCAACGGTCATTACGTTTAGTTCCCAACCAGTAAGTTGAGTCGCTAAACGTACGTTTTGACCATTACGGCCAATAGCCTGTGCCAAACTGTCAGCTTCTACAGCGATATCCATCGAATGGTTATCTTCATCCACAATGATAGATGCTACATCAGCTGGCGCCATGGCATTGATCACATATTGTGCCGGATTATCATCCCACATCACAATATCCACTCGCTCGCCGCCTAATTCGTTTGATACGGCTTGCACACGTGCACCACGCATACCAACACAAGCACCTATAGGGTCAATGCGACGGTCATTTGATTTAACCGCGATTTTAGCACGAGCACCTGGATCACGAGCAGCACCCATGACTTCGATCAACTCGTCATAAATCTCTGGCACTTCAACCCGAAATAGCTCAATTAACATTTCAGGCTTACTGCGAGTTAAAAACAACTGCGCGCCACGAGCCTCTGGACGTACTGAGTACAATAATGCACGTACACGGTCACCAGGACGGAAAGATTCACGGCTGATTAAATCTTCTTTAAATAACACACCATCGGCATTGTTACCTAAATCGACAACCACACTTTCTCGTGTACTTTTCTTCACCACGCCGGTAACAATTTCACCTTCACGCTCAATAAATTGTTCAACAATTTGTGCACGTTCAGCTTCACGTACTTTTTGCACGATAACTTGTTTAGCGGTTTGAGTGGCGATGCGGTCAAATGCAACTGAGTCAATTTGATCTTCGATAAACTCACCCACTTGAATCTCTGGTTCTTCATAACGAGCGGCTTCAAACGTAATTTCGCTGTATGGATTTTCCAGAACTTGACCTTGATCATCAACAACCAACCAACGACGGAAGGTGTCGTAATGGCCTGTTTTACGATCAATGGCTACACGAACTTCAATATCGCCTTCGTATTTTTTCTTTGTTGCGGTAGCCAGTGCAATTTCTAGCGCTTCGAAAATTTTCTCGCGCGGAAGGCCTTTCTCATTGGAAACCGCTTCTGCGACTAGCAGGATCTCTTTATTCATTTGGTCTTGCCTCGTTCTTCACCTGAAACTATCAAAACTTAGCGATAATGCTGCCTTTACGGATATTATCCAAAGCAACAATCAAGTCTTTACCATCAACGGTGATGGTGAGCATTTGCCCATCAACGCTATTGATGACGCCTTTTAAATTACGACTACCGGCAACAGGCATAGTCAATTGTACTTTTGCATCTTCACCTACATAGGCCACATATTGCTCAGCGGTAAATAAGGGTCTATCTACGCCAGGTGAAGAGACTTCTAATGTATATTCTGTAGAAATAGGGTCTTCAACATCCATAACTGCGCTAACTTGACGACTGGCTTCTGCACAATCTTCAATATTGATGCCATTCTCGTGCTCAATAAAAACACGTAATATTGAATGACGACCAGCTTGAATATACTCAATGCCCCATAGTTTAAAGCCTAACGCTTCAACAGGTACTGTTAACATTTCAACTAGCTTGGATTCTATTGTTGCCAAAAATGACCCCCAAAAAAACAGAAAAAGGGCTAGTAGCCCCCATTGCAATCCGTATAAAACACGGACATTTAAAAGTCTATATAACAAAAAACCCCGTAATCACGAGGTCATTTTATTATAAAACCTGTAAATTGTAATTTATCTTCTCTAGAAGTTAAATCACAAGGAGCTGGTTGCGGGGGCCGGATTTGAACCGACGACCTTCGGGTTATGAGCCCGACGAGCTACCAACTGCTCCACCCCGCGTCAACTCATGCAAGTATATTGATTTACTCTATATCTTGCAATAACTAATCAAACGCTATCCATGATTTGTTAGTTTAAATTTGGTGCCGAGAGCGGGACTTGAACCCGCACGTCCGTTAAGACACAGCCACCTCAAGGCTGCGCGTCTACCAATTCCACCACCTCGGCGACACCTGGTATACTAGTCAGGAATTTTCGTTTCTGACTGTTCGGTTTGCACAGGCGCATCATCAATGATTTGCTCTGCTGCTGGACCTAAATCTTGCCACTGATCATTTTCTTGAGTGTGATTAGCACTTAAATTACCAATCACTAAACTCAATGCAAAGAAACCAATGGCTAATACTGCAGTACTGCGGGTCAGGAAGTTACCTGAGCCACTTGAGCCAAATAATGTGCCTGAAGCACCGGCTCCGAAAGATGCACCCATATCGGCACCCTTTCCTTGTTGGATTAAAATTAAGCCGATAAGACCTAACGCTACCACCAAGTATACAACTATAAGAACTTCGTACATATAATTATGCGCTCATCGCTATGGTACATAAACTTAAAAACTCACTTGAGTTCAAACTTGCACCGCCAATCAGACCACCATCAACATCAGGCTGGGCAAATATATCTGCCGCATTGCTTGGGGTGACACTACCACCGTAAAGAATCCTGATATTCTCTCCTATAAAAGGAGACACTTCAGAGAGGCGACTGCGAATAAACGCATGTACTTCTTGTGCCTGCTCTGGTGTAGCGCTCTTACCTGTCCCTACTGCCCATAAAGGTTCGTAGGCGATAATTGCGTTATCAAAAGCCATGGTACCGTTTTTTTCAATTACTATATCAAGCTCTTCGGCAATCACCTCAAAGGTACGTCTTGCTTCACGAGCCGGTCCTGATTCACCTACACATAAAATCGGTGTCAGACCATTTTTTTGTGCTGCGGCAAATTTCTCTGCCACTATATTACTCGTCTCTCCGTACATACGGCGACGTTCGGAATGGCCGATAATGACATATCGACATCCAGAATCTTTTAGCATCTGCCCGGATATTTCGCCGGTGTAAGCACCAAAATCATGATGACTAAGATTTTGTGCGCCCATTCTAACAAGCGCTCCGTCTAAGGTTTGCTTATTGGCTTCAAGCAGCTGCCGAACACTTTCAAGATAAATTGAAGGCGGGCATAAAACCACTTCAGCTGAATCATTTTGGAGCTTGGTAGCAAACTTCTTAAATAGCTCTTGGGCCAAGGCCGAATTACCATTCATTTTCCAGTTACCAGCGACCATAGGACGTCTGAGTGCCATTCACTGTCTCCTCTGAAAGCGGCGTGAATAATAGCGAACCACTTATCAAGTTACAAGAGCTAAAAGGGGAATATTTCACATAAGCTGTCGAAGCGGCTACTTTTTGAGCGAGCAACAACAAATTGAATATTCAAATAATTAACATGCTGCCTTTACCGCGTCAGCAATACGGTTTGCATGTGCAAGCACTTGCGGATGGTCATCCCCCTCAACCATAACCCTGATTAACGGTTCTGTTCCCGACTTTCGCAATAATACTCGCCCACGAATACCTAATTGTTGCTCAACATCAGCTTGCGCTGATCTCACAGCATCAGTATCCAGCGGGTTTGAGTTTCCTTCAAAACGGACATTTACCAATACCTGCGGCAACATCTTTATTGATTCAGTCAATTGTTCAAGTGATGCTTTTTGACGTCGCATTGCAGCTAACACTAGAATACCTGCAACAATGCCATCACCGGTGGTGCCATGATCGAGATTAAGAATATGGCCAGAGTTTTCACCTCCGATACGCCACTGTTTCTCTTTGAGTATTTCCATGACATAGCGGTCACCGACCTTTGAGCGAACAAAAGGAATATCAAGCGCTTGTAATGCTAAATCTAACCCTAGGTTAGACATTAACGTGCCCACTACACCGCCTTTTAAAATACCACGTTTTTGAGCATCTACCGCTAAAATATATAAGATTTGATCACCATCAATCACGTCACCGCGGCTATTTACCATCATAATGCGATCGCCATCACCATCTAATGCGATACCTAAATCCGCTTTTTCGGCTAATACCGTTTCACAAATTTTAGCCATAGAGGTTGCGCCGACTTTGTCATTGATGTTTATGCCGTTTGGCTTATCGCCAATAGTAATCACATCAGCACCCAATTCACGAAATACATTAGGAGCTATGTGGTAGGTTGCACCATGTGCACAATCAACAACAATTTTCAAACCTTCAAGTGTTTGATCCGCTGGAAAATTCCCTTTGCAATATTCAATATAACGCCCTGCAGCATCTTCAACTCTTCGAGCCTTGCCTAATAAATGAGATTCAACACACACTAACGGCTTTTCAAGTTCAGCCTCTATTTCTAGCTCAATGGCATCATCTAGTTTACTGCCATTGTTTGAGAAAAACTTGATACCGTTATCATAATATGGATTATGTGACGCACTGATCACCACGCCAGCTTCCGCGCGAAATGTGCGAGTTAAATAAGCAACCGCGGGGGTAGGCATTGGACCAAGTAACAAAACGTTGAGTCCCGCAGCTGACAATCCAGCCTCTAAAGCCGATTCAAACAAGTAGCCGGAAATGCGGGTGTCTTTACCAATAATCACTTTTTGGGTGCCATTGCGAGACAATACCCGCCCTGCAGCCCAACCGAGCTTCAATGCCAGCTCAGGGGTCATTTTACCCGCCCCTACTCTGCCGCGAATACCATCGGTTCCAAAAAACTTTCTTTGCTTCACAGGTCCCCACTTAAGTGATTTGACTCTACTTAACCTTATCTCACGTTAAGAGATAGGGTAAGTAAGTTTCAATAAGACTATTCACCAATTTAATATCAAACTTGCCATTTTTTGCTCACAAGACACATTGACTTGCAATAGCTAGCCTATTGCCAGTCAATGCAACACAGATAGCAGAACAAACAGCGGTTTGATAACCATTGATTATCCCATTCTGTGGTTACTTATAACGTTATCATGCCGATGTCGCTATATATTGGCCATTGTTTCTGACATCACCTTAAGTACATCGGCAGTTTCTGGAACATCATGGACTCGTATAATATGCGCACCTTGTTGAGCAGCAATTAATGCCCCAGCAAGACTACCAGCAAGGCGTTGATCGATATCGCGCGCTAACAGGTCACCAATCATGCTTTTTCGCGACAGACCAACCAATAAAGGTAAGTGAAACTCATGTAATCTTGGTAATGTCGCTAATAGGCGGTAATTATGCGCTAAAGTTTTGCCAAAGCCAAAACCTGGATCGAGAATTAAGCGTTCTCGCTCAATTCCGGCGGCTTCGCAGTAAGCAATACGCAATTCGAAAAAAGCAACCACCTCATCAATCACATCCTGATACTCAGGTTCATCTTGCATGGTTTGCGGCTCGCCTTGCATGTGCATCAAGCAAATAGGCACATCTAACGTAGCGGCCATGGCTAATGCACCAGGCATTTGTAATGCGCGCACATCATTGATCATATTGGCACCGGCATCCACAGCCTGCTCCATCACTTCAGGTTTGCTAGTATCGATTGAAATCCATACATTGTGTGTTTTAGCCGTGTATTCGATGATAGGAATAACACGAGCGATCTCTTGCTCAAGAGTGACTTCAGCAGCACCAGGTCGAGTTGACTCTCCACCCACGTCAATAATTAATGCACCTTGTTCCACCATATCGTCGACATGGCGACAGGCTTGTTCAAATCCGATATATTCGCCGCCATCAGAAAAAGAATCAGGGGTCAAGTTTACAATGCCCATCACTAAAGGTGCTGATAAGTCGAGGGTTTTATTGGCATGAGTTAATTGAAACACAGGTATTGTCCTACATAAGGTTAAAAAAAAGAAAACCCCTTGCGGGGTTTTCTTTATTCACTAAATTATTTATTTAGCTGGTGATTCATCCGTTTCACTCGTGTCGGTTTTAGCGTCACTAGTATCGGCTTTAACCTCATCGACAGGTGTTTCAACTTCAGATTTAGGCGTGCTATTGCCATTATCTTTATCGTCAGATGATTCATCTTTTTGCCATTCAGCAGGCATACGCACTTCACGTCGCTTCATCAAATCATCAATTTGCAACGAATCAATCGTTTCATATTTCATCAGCGCATCTTTCATCGCATGTAAAATATCCAAATTGTCGTTTAGTAACGTTTGTGCCCGTTGATAGTTTTTATCAATAAACACTTTAGTTTCTGAATCAATTAGTGTCGCAGTCTCACCCGACATAGCCTTAGATTTACCCATACTGCGGCCTAAGAAAACTTCGTTTTCTTCTTCTGCATAGAGTAAAGGACCCAGTTTATCGGAGAAGCCCCATTGGGTAACCATGTTACGGGCAATCGACGTCGCGTATTTGATATCTTGCGACGCTCCAGTAGACACTTTTTCAGTGCCGTAAATAATCTCTTCAGCTAAACGTCCACCATAGGCAACTGAAATCTGTGATTCAAGTTTGCGACGGCTTTGGCTCACAGCATCGGCTTCCGGTAGGAAGAAAGTTACCCCTAATGCACGTCCACGCGGAATAATAGTCACTTTATGCACAGGATCATGCTCTGGTACTAAGCAGCCTACAATCGCATGTCCAGCTTCATGATAAGCAGTCATCTCTTTGTCCGCTTCAGACATCACCATAGAACGGCGCTCAGCACCCATCATGATTTTATCTTTAGCACGCTCGAACTCTTCCATACCAACAACACGACGATTACCACGAGCAGCAAACAACGCAGCTTCGTTAACAAGGTTGGCTAAGTCTGCACCAGAGAATCCTGGCGTACCACGAGCAATAACACTTGCTTTAACATCGTCTGACAAAGGCACTTTACGCATATGCACTTTAAGGATTTGTTCACGACCACGCACATCAGGCAAGCCGACAACCACTTGACGGTCAAATCGACCTGGGCGAAGCAATGCAGCATCAAGAACATCAGGGCGGTTAGTTGCCGCGATAACGATAACACCTTCATTACCTTCGAAACCATCCATCTCAACCAGCAGTTGGTTTAACGTCTGCTCACGCTCATCGTGACCACCACCAACACCAGCACCACGTTGGCGACCTACAGCATCGATTTCATCGATAAAAATGATACAAGGCGAAGATTTTTTAGCTTGTTCGAACATGTCACGCACACGGGATGCGCCAACACCAACAAACATTTCCACAAAATCAGAACCTGATATGGTAAAGAATGGCACCTTAGATTCACCGGCAATCGCCTTAGCTAGCAAGGTTTTACCCGTACCTGGTTGCCCTACCATCAACACGCCAGTAGGAATCCGACCGCCTAGCTTTTGGAACTTGGTTGGGTCACGTAAATAATCAACCAGTTCTTTTACTTCTTCTTTTGCTTCATCACAGCCAGCAACATCAGCAAAGGTGGTTTTAATTTGGTCTTCGCTCATCAGTTTGGCTTTACTTTTGCCAAACGACATTGCGCCTTTTCCACCACCGCCTTGCATTTGACGCATGAAGAATATCCAAACCCCAATCAACAGTAACATCGGGAACCATGAAATAAAGATTTGGGTTAAAAAACCTGACTCTTCAGCCTCTTGGCCTTTCATGGTGATACCTTTGCGATCAAGATCATTAATTAAATCTTGGTCAACAATAGGCATAATAGTGGTGAACTTTTCGCCGGTACGTTTAGTCCCTTCAATTGTTCGTTGGTCGCTTTTTATTTCGACCGTGTTAATTTGACCATTTCGAACATTGTCCAAAAAGGCGGAATAATCCATCTTCTGCGTATTCGAAGAAGAGGGGGAATAACCCTGAAACACTGACATCAGTACAACAGCGATGACAACCCAGAGAATTAAATTTTTTGCCATGTCACTCAATTTACTAGACCTCTTAACAGTCCTGCGATTATTAACGTTAGACTACTACAACTTGTAACCAGTCGCCACTAAGTAGACTTCTCGAGAGCGTGCTCTAGAGGAGTCTGGTTTACGGGTTTTTACTACTTTGAATGCCTGTTTAACTGTTTTTATGTAGTCGTCAAAGCCCTCCCCCTGAAAGACTTTAACAGCAAAACAGCCGTTGGGCGTCAACACTTGATGACACATATCTAACGCTAATTCAACTAAATACATACCTTTAGGTTGATCAACAGCATCCGAACCACTCATGTTCGGGGCCATATCTGATAGTACCACATCCACTTTATCTTGACCTACACGCTCAAGCAATGCTTCGAGTACTTTGTTTTCTCTAAAATCACCTTGAAGGAAATCAACACCAACAATCGGATCCATTGGTAAAATATCACAAGCAATGACTTTACCTTTGTCGCCAGCAAGTTTAACGGCCACTTGCGACCAGCCACCCGGTGCTGCACCTAAATCAACAACTGTCATCCCCTGTTTTATCAAGTGATCTTTTTGTTGGATCTCTTCTAACTTAAATGCTGCTCGTGAACGTAAACCGCGTTTCTGGGCTAATTTCACATAGTGATCATCAAAGTGTTCTTGCATCCAGCGACTTGAGCTCGCCGTACGTTTTTTTGTTGTCATTAAAATTCCGCAACGATTCAGAGTTACATAAGGTGTATATAAGGGTAGAATACCCGTTTTTCAACAGTAACTCAGCAAAAGTTGGTACAAATGAACTTAACAACCAAACAAAAACAGCATTTAAAAGGTCTGGCGCACAGTTTAAAACCAGTGGTGCTGCTTGGTGGCAATGGACTAACTGAAGGTGTTCTGGCTGAAATTGATAGCGCGCTTACACATCATGAATTGATTAAAGTAAAAGTAGCCTCTGCCGACAGAGAGCTCAAAAATGCCATCGTTGACGCCATTGTACGTGAAACCCAGTCTGCGAAAGTGCAACTTATCGGTCATGTCTTAGTCATTTTCCGTCAGTCTGCCGAAATGAAGATTGCTTTGCCTAAAGCCAAATAATCTCGCATTCTTTTATAAAAAGCCGCTGAATTCAGCGGCTTTTTTATTAGAGATGAATTATCATTAATCAAGGATGGTTGGGTAAAGGAACGACTTAATAATGTTGTGCCTTTAATCCTAAAAATTCAGGCAAGGTAGCATCAATTGAAAAAAATGACCAAGTACCTGTAACGATCCCAATAAATAATGCGATTAAATTCCCTCCAATAGTGCTCCACCCATTATCCGTAATCCATAATCCATAATCAATAATGCGTATACAGTTTATAATGTAGTCTCTGATGTCACCATTGAGCTCAAAAAAGTCGACTTAATAGCGCCATTATTAATGTCCGGCACATCCCACAAAGGCTTTGTAATAAGTTGTTTACCCATCTTATTTTCGATAATAGAGTCATTAAACGAGTAAGCTAAAATAGCCGCCAGTACGGTTAAATTTGATTCCATTTGGCTTACCGCAAAAAACCAACACAAACACCACATCATATACCAGAGCCAATAACGCACCAGAAGCTGTACGCCACTCAAAGCGAAAACTTGAATATTCCATAATACACGGCATAGCCATTAGACAACACAAGCCACCTTTGACGACCAATTATTGATCGACTTAAGACCCCCCCGTTGCTGCATAATACGTTAATACATTATTTAATACGGCTAATACCATTTTGAGATCAAAACGTTTATTTTTAATAAGAATATCGGCACCATTTATTGCCACAAACAAATTATCTTGTTGCTGTTCGATGCGTAACCTGTTGATCCCCGCTTAATATAGCAGATGATGGAATTGCTCTACTGTCAGTGATTGGGCCGGGTTAATTGTGAGTGTACCGCGACTCTTCACCATACCAAGACGCTAATGCACTCATAAACAAGATGATTAATATGCTAATTAATAACCAGTATTTCCACTGAGAATAATGATTTAATTAATGCGTTTTCGATTTGGATTTCATAATATTTGATCTCACTAAATCGAGGTGAGTTAAGCCTGGATAAAAAATGTATAGCCAGTAATGAGCGGTTTTAACCAACTCATCTATCTACAGTAAAGCTCATTAGTAAAGCTAATGACGTTTTCAATCAATGCAGAAAATCGTTAGCTGATGTGAGCGTGAACGAAAAGTAAATTAGATCTTTCTAGGCGGAAAGTCTTGAAGGGGCGACGTCGTTGACAAAATCCAGTCCAATTGTGGATTGACGTTAATTGGATACCCTATGGTTAAACTCGCTATTGGCGGCGAAAAAACTCATAGCCCAATACATCATTAGGACTTGTTTCATTTAATTGACGTTGAGCAATACTGATATAACGTGCCGAATAAGTGGCCACATAATAAATATCATTTGGATTAGATTGCTCAAAAATAGAGCCTGTTGATAATAGTTCCTAACTAGCTCAATAATGCACTGTTAACCTCTATGAGCGTGTCACTTAAGGCTGTTGGTTTATGTCAACGCACATCACTATCAATTGAACTATCAATTGAACCATCGACTAACTGAACTGAAGACAGCATTATATCAAGAGAGGTTAAACTTATTGGCTGTTGACAAATACGATCATCTGTCACCGTATCCACATCATATGGGTAAGAGTATCCAGGAGACGTAGCAAATGGCACCGACGCTAACACCAACACGTGGCTATTGATGAGAAAGATTGAACACAACCCCACAATTACCAGCATGAGTAGTATACGAGCCCATGGAAACGTCATAATGACCTTATTTTATCAAACGACATAGTTGCTAGTATTTGAAATCAAAATGTCGAAATATAATTTAAATAGAAGATAGAAGATAGAACATAATTTCAAAGCAATGTTTCAACGGGATCTGTCAACGGAATGTTTCAAAAAATGTTGTATTTTGCCCGACAAAATGTAACAGCAATGTAAATCCAGGCGATAATATCTGTTGCACCTTTAATGTGCAAATGAATTTTTTTACATTTATTTTGGTCTATATGGAATGCACTCTGTTTGTAATAGATATAAAAAAGCACTAAATAGTATTCTATTTAGTGCTAGGTCAGGCTAGTGATCATTTATATCGATAATGGATTTAGCATAAAATAAAATAAATACTTAACCGGCTTTTTTAATTTAACAATTAAAACATATTGTTAGAAAATATTTACCCTAGCTGACTCACATCGCTTAAATATATTTAACCGCAACGATCTCATAATCAGTCAAGCCACCGGGTGTGGTAATCGATACTTCATCGCCTTCACTTTTACCAATTAATCCACGTGCAATCGGTGAATTAACAGAAATTAAATTTTGTTTAATTTCTGCCTCGTCATCACCCACAATACGATAGGTCACTTCGGCATCCGTATCCAAGTTCAAAATAGTCACTGTAGTACCAAAAATGATCCGGCCGGTATTGTCTAATGTGGTGACATCAATAATTTGAGCATTAGATAATTTACCTTCAATGTCACGAATACGCGCTTCACAAATCCCCTGATCTTCACGGGCAGCATGGTATTCTGCATTTTCTTTTAAATCACCTAATTCACGCGCAGAAGCAATCGCTTCGGTAATTTTTGGACGGCGATCGAACTTTAATATTACCAGTTCTTTACGTAGTTGATCTGCGCCAATTACAGTCATTGGGACCTTACTCATAATGTCTTTGTCTCCTTTAAAAACAAAAGCATCCCGTGCTGACAAAATCAACACAGTCAAAATTCAGTTGGAAGTACGCATTCTAGTTAGCATGCGTCTCTTGGATGCATCTTTTAGATGATGGCAGACAGCTTACCTAAGCTTTTACCGACTTGCTAGTCATGCTTCACCAAAATGTCATAAAAAAGGTCGCCTAATGGCGACCTTAATCATTAGCACACAATAAAGTTAACCTTTAATGCGTTTGTGTAACTCTTGCACTGAGGTCACTTTGATACGATCATCTGCAGCATGCGCTAAACACGTCGCAAAAGCGGCATTTAATGTCGTAGTGTAATTTACCTTATAGCGCAATGCTCCACGGCGGATCTGGCGAGAGTCTTCAATGGCTTGACGACCTTCTGTGGTGTTAACAATGTAGGTATATTCACCATTCTTAATACGATCAAGAATGTGTGGACGACCTTCATGTACCTTGTTAACTAAACGAGGATTAATCCCAGCTTCACCCAAGATAATGGCGGTACCATGAGTGGCATCAATTTGATAACCTAGCTCAATTAACTTAGAGGCTAAATCAGCAACACGTTTTTTATCACTATTACGCACAGATAATAACGCACGACCAGACTTAGGTACTTCAGATGTGGCACCCAGTTGTGCTTTTGCATACGCTTCAGCAAAAGTATCGCCAACGCCCATCACTTCACCAGTTGATCGCATTTCAGGACCTAACAGTGGATCAACACCTGGGAACTTGTTAAATGGCAATACCACTTCTTTGACAGAGAAATAAGGTGGGATCACTTCTTTGGTAAAGTTTTGTGAAATCAGGCTTTGGCCAACCATGACACGCGCGGCAATTTTAGCTAAAGGAACACCTGTCGCTTTAGACACAAACGGGACGGTACGGGCTGCACGTGGATTAACTTCAATCATATAGATTTCGTTATCTTTTACCGCAAACTGCACGTTCATTAAGCCGATTACGCCTAACTCAAAAGCCAATTTAGAGACTTGGTCACGCATTCTCGCCTGAACATCAGCACTTAAGGTATAAGGTGGTAATGAACAACCTGAGTCACCAGAGTGAACCCCTGCTTGTTCAATGTGCTCCATAATGGCGCCAACCACCACAGTTTCACCGTCACATACAGCATCTATATCCACTTCAATGGCATCATCTAAGAAGTGATCAAGTAATACTGGTGATGCATTAGAGACTTTAACCGCTTCATTAAAGTAGCGCAGTAAATCTTGCTTGTCGTAGACGATTTCCATCGCACGGCCGCCCAACACATAAGATGGACGAACTACCAGTGGATAACCGATAATTTCAGCTTCAATCACCGCACTTTCAACCGTCGTCACGGTAGCATTTTCAGGCTGCTTCATGTTTAAACGTTGAATCGCTTGTTGGAAGCGTTCACGGTCTTCTGCACGGTCAATCGCATCAGGACTGGTACCGATAATCGGTACGCCTGCGGCTTCTAATTCTCGCGCGAGTTTAAGCGGGGTTTGACCACCGTATTGTACGATTACGCCTTTTGGCTTTTCGATACGCACGATTTCGAGCACATCTTCTAACGTTACAGGCTCAAAGTACAAGCGATCAGATGTGTCGTAGTCGGTTGATACCGTTTCAGGGTTACAGTTAACCATGATGGTTTCATAACCGTCTTCGCGTAATGCTAATGCCGCATGGACACAACAGTAATCGAACTCAATACCTTGTCCGATACGATTCGGTCCACCACCCAGAATCATGATTTTTTCACGGTTCGATGGGTTAGCTTCACACTCTTCTTCATAGGTTGAATACATGTAAGCTGTATCAGTTGAAAATTCAGCAGCACAAGTATCTACACGCTTATAAACTGGGTGAATTTCATGGCGATGACGTAGTTTACGAATTTCACTTTCATTGACACCTAACACATCGGCTAAACGCGCATCAGAGAAACCTTTACGCTTTAATTGGCGTAAGTAGTTTTTCTCTAAACCTGACATACCCAGTTCAGCGACTTTCGCTTCTTGGTTAATCAAATCTTCGATTTGAACCAAGAACCAATGGTCAATATTAGTCAATGTGAAAATATCGTCACGACTTAACCCTGCACGGAATGCATCAGCGATGTACCAAATACGATCACAACCCGGCTCTTTTAATTCATGACGAATACGTTGCATAGCTTCGGGTGATTGTAAATCAACAACCGAATCAAAACCGTTACGACCCACTTCAAGGCCGCGTAAGGCTTTTTGCAATGACTCTTG
Source organism: Shewanella sp. CAL98-MNA-CIBAN-0140 (assembly GCF_040309905.1). Taxonomy (NCBI): domain Bacteria; kingdom Pseudomonadati; phylum Pseudomonadota; class Gammaproteobacteria; order Alteromonadales; family Shewanellaceae; genus Shewanella; species Shewanella sp. CAL98-MNA-CIBAN-0140. The sequence goes on along the minus strand of NZ_JBEOPI010000019.1, from coordinate 72,175 downwards.
GAAAGTACGGCCAATAGCCATTACTTCACCCACAGACTTCATTTGCGTCGTTAAGCGGTCATTTGCACCAGCAAACTTTTCAAAATTAAAACGCGGTATTTTGGTGACAACGTAGTCGATAGCAGGCTCGAACGATGCGGGTGTTTTACCACCAGTAATGTCGTTACTTAGCTCGTCTAATGTGTAACCGACAGCCAGTTTTGCGGCGATTTTAGCAATCGGAAAACCAGTCGCTTTAGAGGCTAATGCAGATGAACGAGATACGCGTGGATTCATCTCAATAATGACCATACGGCCCGTATCAGGACAAATACCAAACTGTACGTTTGAACCACCGGTTTCAACACCAATTTCACGCAATACGGCTAAAGAAGCGTTTCGCATTAATTGATATTCTTTGTCGGTAAGGGTTTGTGCTGGCGCAACGGTAATTGAGTCACCGGTGTGAACACCCATTGGGTCAAAGTTTTCGATAGCACAGACGATAATACAGTTATCGTTGCGGTCACGAACCACTTCCATCTCATATTCTTTCCAACCAATTAATGATTCATCAATCAATAATTCGTTAGTTGGCGACAAGTCTAAGCCTTGAGAACAAATCTCTTCAAACTCTTCTTTGTTGTAAGCAATCCCCCCGCCGCTACCACCCATGGTGAAAGACGGACGAATGATACAGGGAAAGCCCACCATATCTAATACGCCATAAGCTTCATCCATGTTATGCGCAATTCCAGCACGAGGACAATCTAACCCAATAGATTTCATCGCTTTGTCGAAACGACTGCGGTCTTCAGCTTTATCAATCGCATCCGCTGTCGCACCAATCATTTCAACATTAAACTCTTTTAGCACTCCTTTTGCTTCAAGCTGAAGGGCGCAGTTCAGTGCAGTTTGTCCACCCATAGTCGGTAGAATTGCATCAGGACGCTCCTTGGCAATGATGTTGCGTACCACTTCCCAATGTATTGGTTCGATATACGTTGCATCGGCCATTTCAGGGTCGGTCATAATGGTCGCAGGATTAGAGTTGACCAAAATGACACGATAGCCTTCTTCACGAAGCGCTTTACAGGCTTGCGCACCTGAATAATCAAACTCACACGCCTGACCAATAACAATTGGACCGGCACCTAGGATAAGAATACTTTTTATATCTGTACGTTTTGGCATTGCGTCGTCTTCTCCCAGATAACTACTTAGCGTGCTGACGGTATTGTTCAATGAGCTCGATAAAATGATCGAACAGTGGCGCGGCATCGGTTGGGCCTGGACTCGCTTCAGGGTGACCCTGAAAACTAAATGCAGGCTTGTCAGATAGATGAATACCTTGTAATGAACCATCAAATAATGACTTGTGAGTCACCTTAATGTTAGCCGGTAACGTGGTTTCATCGGCAGCAAAACCGTGGTTTTGACTGGTGATCATCACGCTGCCATTTTTAAGATTGCTCACTGGATGGTTTGCACCATGGTGACCAAATTTCATTTTTAAGGTTTTAGCACCAGAGGCAAGCGCTAATAATTGGTGACCTAGACAAATGCCAAATACAGGGATCTCTGTTGTTAATATTTGTTGAATCGCTGTAATGGCGTAGTCGCATGGCTCAGGATCGCCAGGTCCGTTTGATAGGAACACCCCATCTGGGTTCATCGCAAGTACATCGGCAGCCGAGGTTTGCGCGGGTACTACAGTCACATCACAACCACGATCAACCAACATACGCAAAATATTACGTTTTACACCGTAATCGTACGCGACAATTTTATATTTGAGTTCCGCTTCTGGTGTTTCAGACGGTAAACCACCGACTAATTTCCAGCTACCCATGCGCCATGTATACGCTTTATCGGTGGTCACTTCTTTGGCTAAATCCATGCCTTTTAGCCCTGGGAACGCTTTCGCGGCTGCCAGAGCTTTCGCTTCATCTAGGTCGCCGACCATAATACAACCGGCTTGAGCGCCTTTTTCACGCAAAATTCGAGTGAGTTTGCGAGTATCAATATCAGCAATACCAACCACATTATTCGCTTTTAAATAATCGCTTAATGATTGTTGGTTGCGGAAATTACTCGCCATAAGCGGTAAGTCACGAATAATTAAGCCACATGCATGAACCGAATCCGATTCTGTGTCTTCATCATTAGTACCTGTGTTACCGATGTGAGGATAGGTTAATGTTACTATTTGGCGTGAATATGAAGGATCCGTAAGGATCTCTTGGTAACCTGTCATTGAAGTATTAAATACCACTTCACCAACAGATATACCTGTAGCACCAATTGCGGTGCCAGAGAATACGGTTCCATCTTCGAGTACGAGTAAGGCAGACTGTGTCAACGCGACCTCCAGAAAAGAGCCAAGCCACTTAAATTAGGTGTTTTTATTTTGCACTATTTTTATTTTGCATTAAGATATCAATTTTCGTTACATTACGAAATTTTGACAAATTCTAGCGAGTCTATAAGAAATTAACTTTTACGTCTATATTTTGTCGGATTGTTTTCAAAAAAAAACACCAACGAGTGGTGTTTTTATTATCTAGTTCAATCCTAATACTTGCTGCATGTCATACAGACCTGCATTTTGATCTGAGAGCCAAAAAGCCGCCCTCATCGCCCCATTAGCAAAGGTCATCCTGCTCGTTGCTTTATGGGTTATTTCCAACCGTTCGCCCATATCAGCGAACATAGCGGTGTGTTCACCCACAATGTCACCAGCACGAACCGTTGCAAAACCAATGGTATTACGTTCGCGTTCACCGGTAATACCTTCACGTCCAAATACCGCACATTGCTCTAAATCACGACCCAATGTTTGGGCTATAATTTCACCCATTTTAAGCGCGGTACCTGACGGGGCATCTTTTTTATGCCGATGATGGGCTTCGATTATTTCGATATCGGTATAATCACCCATGACTTCTGTCGTCAGTGCGAGCAATTTCCACATCACATTCACACCAACAGACATATTAGGCGCTAACACCACGGGTACTTGTTCTGAATAGGCACCAATTAGCGTTTTTTGAGCATGATTAAAGCCTGTGGTACCGATCACGATTGCTTTGTGATTTTTCGCACACCAATCAAGATAAATAATTGAAGATTCTGGTGAGGTAAAATCGATCAGTACGTCAAAGTCATTAACAACACTATCAAGTGAATCGGTAATAGCAACATTCATTGCGCCGACACCAGCGAGTTCACCAGCATCAACACCAATTAGACTTGACCCGGTACGATCAATAGCAGCGCCAAGTACTATGACTTCTTGCTGTTTAGCAGATTCAATCAGTGTACGGCCCATACGGCCACTGGCACCAACTACAGCAATTCTCACTTTTGCAGTCATTTATTTCTCCCAGTTTTAACTAAAGGTAAACACAAAAACAGCATATACAAAAACGCCTAAGTTAACTTAGGCGTTTTTAATAACTAGATAATTTCTAACAACTCAATTTCGAATACCAAAGCTGAGTAAGGCGGGATTGATGCACCCGCGCCGCGCTCACCGTAAGCTAAGTGATGCGGGACATATAATTTAAGCTTAGTGCCAATAGGCATTAACTGTAATGCTTCAGTCCAACCGGCAATCACGCCAGATACTGGAAACTCAGCAGGCTGGTCACGAGCAACAGAGCTGTCGAATACATCACCACTGATAAAAGTACCATGGTAGTGAGTACGTACAGTTGAATCGTAAGTTGGTTTTTCGCCGTCACCTTGTACAAGCACTTCGTATTGAAGGCCAGACTCAGTTACCGTAATATCATCACGATTTGCGTTTTCTGTTAAGAATGCCTCACCTTCAGCAGCAGCTTCTTCTGCAGCAGCTTCTTGCTCTTCTTGTAAACGACGACTAATTTCAGTAAATGCAACTTGAAGCTCTTCCATTGATACTGCGCTTTCTTTACCGGCAAATGCATCAGCAAGACCAGCCTGAACGGCAGGGATATCAATACCTTCAAAAGAGTTTGCTGCTAGTTGCTCGCCCATTTGACGACCTACACCGTAGCTAGCATGCTGTTCCATTGTGCTGAACAAATCTGACATAATAATTTTCTCTCAATAAACATAAAAAATTCGCACCAGAGTTTATCACAATTAACTGCGTCAATGTTGGCAAAAAACGCTATTTAACGTGAGCCATTTTACACTCAGTCAAAGACTGTTTCCTTGCCTGTGTATAAAGCGGCATCACTTGATTTTGTGCCGCTTGCAAGTCTTCAATGCGATGACTGTGTGACGGATGCGTCGACAACAGCTCTGGCCCTTGCGCACCACCCGCTTTGGCCATGTTTTGCCACAAGGTAATACTTTGGTTAGGATTAAAGCCCGCTTTAGCCATTAACTCAAGACCGACGATATCAGCTTCTGATTCTTGGCTGCGACCAAAGGGTAAAATAATCCCCACTTTAGCCCCTAACCCAAGTCCGGCCATATACAGATCTTTATTGGCAACTCCCGATGCCCCAATAGCAGCATCCGCAGCCTGCATACCCAGCCCTGTTAGCTGGGCACGAGACACTTGCTCGTTACTATGTTGGGCTAATACATGGGCCACTTCATGTCCCATTACAGTAGCAAGCTGATCTTGGTTAACCGCGACGTTTAATAATCCACTATATACGCCAATGTGACCGCCGGGCAATGCAAATACATTCACTTGATCTGATTCAAATAATACTACGTCCCATTGTTGCGACTGAACGGGTAATACTGCCGTAATACGCTTGGCAACACAGTTTACATAGTGGGTTTGCGCTTGGTTTTGACTTATTTTTTCAGTTTTCTTCATGGTCTCAAACGACTGAGCGCCCATCTGCTGCATCTGCGTATCAGAAAAAAGCAAGGTTTGCCCTCGACCTGTCGGCGATTGATTATTCACACAGCCAACTAATAAAGAAGTCAACAACATACTGAGTACTAACGGTTTCATCTGGTAAATCCTTATACTATTCACTTGCCATAGCGGTCAGTAAAATAATTATAGTCATTGATTATGGATAAGCGATGACTCATTTTACTGGGCAAACGTGTTATTGCCAAATGACAATGTCATTATGAGTGGCAGTCGAGACTAGATTACTGAGTATCAATTAAATCAATTAGGTCTTTTTATGGGGTGTAAAGTCACGAATACTGCGTTTGTTGGTTGTGCGTCGATTAGCTTGTTTGTCGCGAGGCGGACGTTTACTGCTTGAGTCGCTCGGTTTATCTGTCACCGGAAAACCCACTAATGCTTGCAAAGGTAATGCCTTTTGTGTCAACGCACGAATGGCATTTAAGCTTTCCATTTCACTATGACTCACCAAAGATATTGCAACACCTTGCAACCCAGCTCGGGCAGTACGGCCTATTCGATGGACATATACAGGAGCACTATTGGGTAAGTTAGCGTTTATCACCACAGGTAACGCTTCAATATCGATCCCACGAGCGAGTAAATCCGTTGCCACTAATACACTCACTTTTTGGGCTTTAAAATCAGCCAATGTCTGTCGGCGTAATGTTTGATCTTTATCGCCGTGAAGCGCGGCAGATGAAATTCCGGCTTTGAGTAGCTTTTTGGTTAATGAATCAGCATCATCTTTAGCATTAATAAACACTAAAACTTGCGACCATTGATGTTGATTAATCAAATTAATCAAGGCTTGTGCCTTGCTGCCTTTATTGACTAAATACAATTGTTGCTCAATTTCATCCACGGCGCTATTCAGGACGTTTGCTTCAATTCTTTGGCAGTTTTTGGACAAGACTTGCTGGGTTAATTGCACTAATGGCTCTGGAAATGTTGCTGAAAATAATAATGTCTGTCTGTTTGGCATTAGCGCTAATAGCTTGGTGATATCGGCTATAAATCCCATATCGAGTAAACGATCGGCTTCATCAAGCACTAATCGTTTTACTGAGCTCAAATCCACTATTTTCTGCTGGGTCAATTCCAATAACCGCCCCGGTGTAGCCACTATAATGTCTGCAGGCTTGTGTAAACGATCAACTTGTAACGATTGTAATTCTCCTCCGCAAAGCAAATCCATTGTGATATCAAGCGCCATTGCTATAGGGTTAAGAGTATCATGCACCTGTGAAGCCAGCTCTCTGGTTGGCACAATGACTAAAGCCTGTATTGCCGTTATATCGGCATTAACCTGGGCATTAACAGTCTGCAGTAAAGGGAGACCATAAGCATAGGTTTTGCCACTGCCAGTCTGCGCCAAGGCTAGTACATCTTTTCCGGCCAAAATAGCTGGAATAGCCAGAGTTTGAATACGAGTCGGCTCGTGGAGCCTTGCCGGTAATGCAGACAGTAAAGCAGGAGATAACGCTAAGGTTGAAAAAGGCATGGGATTATCACTAAGTGAACAATGGACGAAGTCTACTGAGGACGGTTGCAGAAGTAAAATAACTCACTATAAATAAAAAGGTTGCTTACCCTTGAGGTAAACAACCTTAATCGTCGTACGAGATAAAATAGGGCTATTAGCTATTTAAGTCTTGAAAAAAACTTTTAACCCCATCAAAAAAACCTTCTGCTTTTGGGCTATGTTTTTTTGATTCACCGGTTAATGTCGCTTCAAACTCCCGCAGTAACTCTTTTTGCGTGTCATTCAGATTAACAGGTGTTTCCATTACGACTTTGCACAACAAGTCGCCTACTGCATGGCTGCGAACTGACTTGACCCCTTTACCGCGTAAACGGAACATACGCCCAGTTTGAGTTTCTGTTGGGATCTTAAGGCTAACTTTGCCATCTAAGGTTGGTACTTCAATCTCGCCGCCTAATGCCGCTTTACTAAATGAAATAGGCACTTCACAGTATAGATTGTTGGCATCACGGGTAAAGATAGCGTGTTCACGTACACTGACCTGAACATATAAATCACCAGGAGGAGCGCCAAACTCGCCCGCTTCACCTTCACTGGTCAAACGAATGCGGTCACCCGTATCAACACCGGCTGGAATTTTAACTGACAGTGTTTTACTTTGTTCAACACGGCCTTCACCATGACATTTGCCACAAGGATCTTTAATGATTTTACCGCGACCATGACAAGTAGGACAGGCTTGCTGAACAGCAAAAAAGCCTTGGCGCATTTGTACTTGGCCTTGGCCATGACAAGTACCACAGGTGCTTGCCGAGGTACCTTTTTTAGCACCACTACCGTCACATAAATCACACGCGGCTAATGTCGGAATTCGCAGCTCTTTGGTCAATCCTCGTACGGCTTCTTCCAAAGACAATTCAAGGTTGTAACGTAAATCACTGCCTCGTGCAGCTTGACGTTGACCACCTCGGCGGCCACCACCAAAAATATCGCCGAAAACATCACCGAAGATGTCGCCAAAATCACCTTGGCCACCGCCGTGTCCACCACGATTAGGATCGACACCTGCATGACCAAATTGATCATAAGCCGCTTTCTTGTCGCTGTCGGTTAAAATTTCGTACGCTTCTTTAATTTCTTTAAAGCTGGCTTCTGCGGCTTTGTCACCCGGATTACGGTCAGGGTGAAATTTCATCGCTAAGCGTTTGTACGCTTTTTTAATTTCGCGTTCACTGGTGTCTCGTCCAACACCTAGAACTTCGTAATAATCACGCTTTGACATAGTGTTCAGTTTCTCGAAGGTGTGAGTAATTTGATAAACTTAATTTATACAAACGGGCGTTTGAGGATAACCCCAACGCCCGCTTTAATAGTAACTAACTGAAATTGCTAATTACTTTTTGTCTTCTTTAACTTCTTCGAACTCAGCATCAACAACATCATCAGCAGGCTTATCTTGGCCAGCATCTTGCGCTTGACCTTCTGCATCACCTTGAGCTTTAGCTTGAGCAATTTCCATTAGCTTAGCAGACGCTTCGATCAGACCTTGAGTCGCGGTATCAATGGCTTCTTTATCTTTGCCTTTAATGGCCGTTTCTAAAGTGGCGATTGCCGCTTCAATCTTTTCTTTTTCGTCGCTAGCTAACGCATCACCGGCTTCTTCAACTTGTTTTTTAGTTGAATGAGCTAAGCCATCGGCTTGGTTACGTGCATGAACTAACTCTTCAAATTTCGCATCTTCATCAGCATGAGCTTCTGCGTCACGTACCATTTGTTCAACTTCTTCATCAGACAAACCTGAAGACGCTTTAATGGTGATGTTTTGTTTCTTACCTGTTTTCTTGTCTGTTGCAGACACATGTAAGATACCATCAGCATCGATGTCGAACATCACTTCTACTTGTGGTTGGCCACGTGGTGCTGGCTCAATACCTTCAAGGTTGAATTGACCTAATGACTTGTTCGCACTTGCTTGCTTACGCTCACCTTGAAGTACATGGATAGTCACGGCACTTTGGTTGTCGTCAGCGGTTGAGAATACTTGCTGAGCTTTAGTCGGGATAGTGGTGTTCTTCTCGATAAGCTTAGTCATCACACTGCCCATGGTTTCAATACCAAGAGATAGTGGTGTAACGTCAAGTAGAAGTACGTCTTTCACTTCACCAGAAAGTACGCCAGCTTGAATGGCTGCGCCAACGGCAACCGCTTCATCTGGGTTAACGTCTTTACGTGGCTCTTTGCCGAAGAAGTTAGTGACCGCTTCTTGTACTTTAGGCATACGAGTCTGACCACCAACAAGAATCACTTCATTGATGTCTGAAATTGATAAATCAGCATCAGCTAAGGCAACTTTTAACGGCTCTAGAGTACGTTGAATTAAGTCTTCAACCAATGACTCTAACTTGGCACGGGTAATTTTAACCACTAAGTGCTTAGGACCTGTTGCATCGGCTGTGATGTAAGGTAAGTTGACTTCAGTGTGGTTAGTGCTTGAAAGTTCGATTTTTGCTTTTTCAGCGGCTTCTTTCAAACGTTGCATAGCCAATGGATCGCGACGTAGATCTAAACCTTGGTCTTTTTTGAACTCATCGGCTAAATAGTTGATCAAACGGTTATCAAAGTCTTCACCACCTAAGTGAGTGTCACCATTGGTTGCTAACACTTCAAATGTTTGATCGCCATCATTGCTGTCGATTTCGATGATAGAGATATCGAATGTACCACCACCTAAGTCGTATACTGCAACAACGTTATCGCCTTGCTTCTTATCGATACCGTATGCAAGAGCAGCAGCAGTAGGCTCGTTGATGATACGCTTAACATCAAGACCTGCGATACGACCGGCATCTTTCGTTGCTTGACGTTGTGAATCGTTAAAGTAAGCAGGAACAGTAATAACCGCTTCGGTTACTTCTTCACCTAAAAAGTCTTCTGCTGTTTTCTTCATCTTTTTCAAGATTTCAGCAGAAACTTGTGGTGGTGCCATTTTATTTCCACGTGACTCAACCCATGCATCACCATTATCAGCTCCGATAATTTTGAATGGCATGATGTTCACATCACGTTGAACTTCGTCATCTTTAAAACGACGTCCAATTAAACGCTTAATGGCGAAAAAGGTGTTTGTTGGGTTGGTTACCGCTTGACGCTTGGCAGGTTGGCCAACAATAATTTCATCTTCGGTATAAGCGATGATTGATGGGGTTGTACGCTCACCCTCTGCGTTTTCGATTACGCGTGCTTTGCCGCCATCAAGGACTGCAACACACGAGTTTGTTGTGCCTAAATCGATACCAATAATTTTGCCCATGGGGTCCTCCGGAATTGACGTTATTCGTCGCTAATATGTTATTTGATGTTGATATGGGGATGATCAGCAAGTATTTCAAGCATTTTGTTACTTAACTTGAGATTCATAATTGACCACTCATATCAGCCTTGATACCTATATTGGGACAACAAAGTGAATTACAAGGGGATAAGTAAAATTTATCATCTAAAATTTATCATCAATTGCAGATATCGTTATAGCGCCAAGCTAAGTAAGTAAAGGGATATTATTTATCAATGCCATTGGCGGCTTAAGTGACCATAATAGTGAAAGCAACAACCGTGAGGTCAGCCCAATCGGGTACTGATATGATTTAGGCGCGGTATTATTATGGGCGACAGTGGCGACCGCCTTTTAAGTGCATTCGTTTTTTTAGCTCGTTACAACGGAGGTTGGTCGCAGTATTAACCTTAATAATGGCGTTGTTAATTATTCTGCCGTTTTAGCAATTTAATCCTCAACCGACAATATTAGCGCTAGGGTACTTTTAACACCGGTATTATTGATTGGTATTATTAATTGGAGGTTGAATTAGATACTAGGTTCTAGTGTCGCTGCTATAGCGGACTACGTCCTGCTAGTTCGCTACGCGGATAGAGCGCTGCGCTTCTAGAGCGGACTGCGTCCTGCTAGGGACAGCTTCGCTGCTAAGATCCTAGGCCGCTATGCGGATAGGCTGTTGATTTTATAGAATCTAGCAGCGAAGCGCTCTAGCCTCTAGGCCTATTACTTTTAGCTTATATAAAATCTAGCTGCTAGGCCTTTATTGTCATAAGCAACGCAAACAACACCGGTTATTGTCTACTGGTATAATCCCCCCAAGCTAGCCACTTATACGTGGTCAGTGCATCTAACCCCATCGGACCTCGGGCATGCAGCTTCTGCGTACTCACGGCCACTTCGGCGCCAAGGCCAAACTGTGAACCATCAGTAAAACGAGTACTGGCATTAACATACACAGCCGCTGAATCAACTCGGTTCAAAAAGTCACTCGCCGTATGAATGTTATCCGTTAAAATGGCCTCAGAATGCCCAGTAGAATATTGACGAATATGCGCCACAGCTTCGTCAATATGATTGACGATTTTGATCCCTAATGTGAGCGATAACCACTCGGTTGAGAATGACTCATCATGTGCCGGTGTCACCTCAAAACCTAACCCCTCAAGATAAGGTAAGGAGCTTGCACAAGCATGGAAGCGAACGCCCAACGAGTGCAAATGTGATGCTATATTGGGAATAAACTCGGCAGCAACGTGTTGATGTACTAACAAAGTATCCAGTGCATTACACACAGTAGGGCGCTGAACCTTAGCGTTGGCAATCACCTCGATTGCGCGCACTAAATCGGCTTGCTTATCGACAAATAAATGACAAATACCAATGCCACCTAAAATCACCGGAATACTCGACTGCTCAGCACACAATCGCTGCAGATTATGGCCACCGCGAGGAATAATCATATCCACATATTTGTCGAGTCTAAGTAAGCCGCTAACAAGACTACGCTCTGGTGAATCGATTAGCTGTACAGCATCTTTAGGCAAGTCTTCGCTAACAAGCGCATCACGGATCACGTCACTTAATACTTTATTTGTGGTTAAGGTTTCTTTACCGCCACGCAAAATCACTGCATTACCGGTTTTTAATGCTAACACGGCTATATCCACAGTGACATTTGGGCGAGCCTCATAAATAACCCCCACCACACCTACTGGCACACTGCGACGAGTTAATCGTAAGCCGTTATCTAATACCCGACTTTCAGCTTCTTTGCCGATAGGATCAGCCAGTACGATAACATTATCAATGTCGGTAATAATAGCGCCCAAGCGCCCCTCATCAAGCATCAATCTGTCTATCATAGCTTCAGTTAAACCATTTTGTTTCGCCGCGGCAACATCTTGCGCATTCGCTTGTAAAATATCATTTTTACGCAGTGCTAAGCGATCGGCAATTGTCATTAATAATACCGATTTTTGTTTAGCGGTTAAACTCGCTAAGATAAAACTTGCTGCCTTAGCGCGTTGCCCTAATTGGGTTAAATATTCTGTTTCTGAGGCTGACATCTGCTTATCCTTAATTATCAAGTATGACCATATCATTGCGATGAACCACTGCATCACCGTAGTTATAGCCTAGTAAACTTTCTATCTCATCAGAGTGTTTACCGCTAATTTTGGTTAGATCATTGGCACAATATCGACTAATTCCTTTAGCCAAAATCTTGCCTGTTTGATTAACAATGAGTAAGGTCGCACCACGCTCAAAATGACCTTCAATATCAACAATACCTTTTGATAATAAGCTGCGACCATTAGCAACCACCGCGACAGAGGCGCCGGCATCAACAATTAATTTCCCTTGTGATGCGGGGCCAGCAAGGATCCATTGTTTACGACTCTCTAATGGGTTTTCTATCGCACTAAAATGAGTGCCAACCGACTCCCTAGCAGCCACTTTGGCAATCACATCAGGGTGATGTCCAGACGCTATCACGACTTCGATGCCTGCACGGCGCGCCACATCGGCCGCTTCTAGTTTAGTTGCCATCCCGCCGGTGCCAAGTCCGGAAACAGAGCCGCCAGCCAGTAAACGTAAACTGTCATCAATATTGACGACTTGTTTAATCAATTGCGCATTAGGATGAGTGCGAGGATCGGCATCAAATAAGCCTTTTTGATCAGTGAGTAAGATGAGTAAGTCAGCATCACAGAGCAGTGCGGCCCGCGCAGACAAATTATCATTATCACCGACTTTAATCTCATTGGTTGCGACGGCATCATTTTCGTTAATAATAGGGATAATATTATGCGCTAATAATGCATTTAAGGTGTCGCGGGCATTAAGGTAACGTTCGCGATCTTGTAAATCTGCACGCGTTAATAATAGTTGGCCAACTTGTAAACCATAAATACTGAATAATTGTGACCACGCCAAAATTAACTGACCTTGACCCACAGCAGCAAGTAACTGTTTGTTCGCCATAGTATCGGGCAACACCGGATAATGTAAATGCTCTCGCCCAGCAGCAATAGCACCCGATGTACACAAAACCACCTCAATGCCTGAACGCATAAGCGAAGCCATTTGCCTGGCTAATTCAACCATATGTGCTCTATCAAGCTTCTTACTGCCAGATGTCAGCACACTGGTACCCAACTTAACTACTACGCGGCGATAACCCATTTGTTTTACTCAATTTACCAAAACATTCAGTCCATTTTTATACCTAATTCACTCGATAATTCATAGTAAAAGCCGCTAATAGTAGATTATTTATCTAGATTAACCTCGGCTCGGGATAATAAACGGTTATCAAACAGTTCTTTGCCCCGCTAACTGCATTGCATTGACTTGCAATAGGCCGGCTATTGATGCGTCAATACGCCTTATTAGAAAAACAAAAAAAGGGCTATTAGCCCTTTTTTTATTGGCCTTCGCCAATTTATTACCGTTTGCCCATATTCATGGGATGCCCGTTAACCATAAATAAACTTGGCAATAAACAATGCCGCCACCACTAGAATACCTGAATTTAAATCTTTAAAACGCCCTGTCAGCAATTTGATCACCGCATAAGAAATAAACCCAAGACCAATAGCATTGGCAATAGAAAAAGTTAACGGCATTAATAAGCAAGTGACTACTACAGGAGCCGCTTCAGTTATATCGTCCCAATCAACATTCACTAACCCCGACATCATTAAGATAGCAACATAAAACAATGTCCCTGTTGTCGCATAAGCTGGCACCATAGCGGCTAAGGGCGAGAAAAATAATGACGCTATAAATAACAATCCAACGACTACTGCGGTTAAACCAGTACGACCGCCGGCACTCACCCCAGCAATACTTTCAATGTAGCTCGTGGTGGTTGATGTACCCAATGCTGCACCGGTAATGGTGGCAACGCTATCGGCGGTTAAAGCACGTTTTACACGAGGTAAACGCCCTTTTTCATCAAGTAATCCACCGCGTTGTGCAACAGCAATTAGGGTGCCTGATGTGTCAAATAGATCGACAAACAAAAAGGCAAACACCACAGATAGCATGCTCACTTCTAATACACTCGACAGGTCCATTTTCATAAATGTCGGTGCGATAGACGGTGGCATAGCCATTAACCCTTGATACTGCACATCACCAAAAAAGATGCCTAAAATCGTCACGATCAGAATACTGAAAATAACCGCGGCCTTTAGACCGCGATGAACCATGGCAATAATCAAGAAAAAACTTAACGCAGCCATCACAGCAGGAAACGAAGTAATATCCCCCATGGTCACTAACGTAGCCGGACTTGCTATCACAATCCCAGCATTTTTTAAGCCTATTAACGCTAAAAACAACCCAATACCGGCCGCAATACCAAAACGCAACGACATAGGAATACTATTGACAATCCATTCACGAATTCTGACTAAGGATAAAATCAAGAAGCACACCCCAGACATAAACACAGCGCCAAGTGCGGTTTCCCAGCTATAACCCATTTCCCCTACAACCGTGTAAGTAAAAAAGGCATTCAGTCCCATACCGGGGGCTAATGCAATAGGATAATTTGCCAATAACCCCATGACTAAACAACCAATCGCTGCGGCTAAACATGTTGCAACAAATACCGCACCATGGTCCATCCCGGCATCAGCAAGCATCATAGGGTTGACAAAAATGATGTAGGCCATTGTTAAAAAGGTAGTAAGTCCGGCCACAGCCTCTTGCTTAAGACTTGTGTTGTTCTGTTTAAGTTTAAATAATTTTTCTAACATGGAACGCGGTTCCTTGGGCAAAGGTTAAAATTGAATTAATAGCGTTAATAGTTTTGACAGTGTTATTAGCTACAGATGAGGATGCGGTAAGCCATATACCGCTTAACATTGTCACTACGTCGACATCTTTACAGAGGGCTTACTTTAATGCGGGGGAATTATAAGTACTTACGACCTTGATAGCTATAAATAGCCTTTTTCCTGAAAGATTTCAGTTTTTTATATAGCGCACGAAACTGCGACAATTCAGCTAATAACATCCTAAATCAATGCCGCTAACACTAAAACGATCCCAAATCACTACAACTAAATTATCACACCAAAATTGGGACAAAAAAAAGCCTACTCAATAGAGTAGGCAGACATGTTACAAGCATCCCATATGGGGAGAGGAAAACTAGCATCACTTAACATGATGAGGCGATAAATTAATTTACCACCCTGTCTAAAAACGTCAAACAAGACGAACAAAAGGTTGATGAATATTAAAACGACGTAAAGAGGGTCAATTCTTAACGTTTCATGGCGAATATACCGCCACGTAAAACGGTTACATCAGCAAACCAAGTGTTTTGCCAATAAAATTTGCTGTTACCTGTATAAGACATGGTCTTCTCCTGAATAATGTAAAGTTGCATAAACCTAGTAAAGCTTGGCTCGATTCCCTGGAACGTACATTTCTCAAATCCATTGAGACAACTTGTCACTCAGATCCTTGGAGGCTATATCCATCCTGGATTAACTAGAGCCGACAACCACAATGCTTGTCGACCCGATGAATTATACCGAACTGTAATTAAATTACAAGTATTATCGGCTTTAATTCACAAAAAACGCATTAAAAGTGACTTTATTACATTAAACCCGGATTATAATTATGTAATTATATTGTAAATAGCATGTTTTATTTATATTAAAATCTATAATATCATGCACTTAATAAGGTATTTACCACAACTTAGACAAGTGTAATAAAGCAACCAAAGGGCTTGCCGTTGGCTTACCATAGAGAGGATCGCCCTCAACAGCACTGCCAGCAATATCAATATGAGTGAATGCCAGTGTTGTTTGCATTAGTCCAGAGGCTTTTATTAAGAATGCTGCAGGATATTGATGTCCGCGAGCCGTAATTGAAGACGGTCCATTATTAGAAGACACCACATCGGCAACGCCATTTTTATCGGCAACCTTGTCAAAATCCTCAGTGCGTAAGCGAGAGACCTCGAACGGCTCACCCCATAATTCACCCACGTCTGCTAATAATGCGGCGACGCCTTGCTGTTTAGCGGCGCTATTTTCAACTAATGCTGGATAACCACCGTACGCGCGCACGACGTGACCGGTTAATGTTGCCAACGAAAATAATTGTGGATTCACAGCTGTTTGTGCCTGTATACGCAAATGTGATAACAAGTCAGCTAACACTAAACGACCTTCGGCATCAGTATTACCTATGCGAACTCGTACACCCGCATGGCTAGTAATAATTTCATCGGTGACAAACGCATCACTGCCGATACTATTTCTAACCAACCCAAGCTCTGCAACCACTTTGATACCTTTAGGTTTAAGTATCGACAATGCTTTCATTAATCCGGCGACAGCAGCTGCACCGCCTTTATCACGACTCATACCTGCCATAGAACCGGCCACTTTAATGTCAGCCCCGCCAGTATCGTAAATCACCCCTTTGCCCGCAAAGAATAACGTTTTTGTTATTGTTCCTTCGCCAACATATTCAAGCTTTACCACTCGAGGATGATGACGTTCAACCCCAAATGAGCTTCTGCCAACCGCACTCAATAGGGGATATTGCGCCTTCAACTGCTCCACTTGATCAATCACAGACACAGCTAAACCGCTATCAGCAAAAGCATCAATACAATATTGTGCAAACCCAATAGCGGACATCCGCTCAGGCTCTGTACCGCAGAGATCGCGTGCCAACACTCGCCCGGACTCCGCAGCATTAAGTAACATACTGTGTGCCGATGTATTCAATAATCCGATAGCCTCTAAACTTGGTAGTAATGACTTTGCTTCTCGCGCCTCTAAGGGTTGCCATAGCTCTTGCCCACACGCCAATGCTGCAACTTGTTCTGCATAGACAAAACGTTTATCGCTCACGGCGGGGACCACTAACAAAGGTTTAATGGCTCCCGCTGCTTTGGCAATGGCAATACCTTCTCGGGCGGCTTTAGCAAAAATTCTGACATCGCTGTACTCGTTAACGCTATCGGTCACGGGCGAGATAATCAAGCGACCGCCGGCTAAGCCAGGTGCAAATAATAGTGTTGCACTTTTACCGACACGCATATCGATTTGACTGGCGTGCGCCGCCAGTAAACTGATTTCATCTTGCTTAATCTCAGCCAAACTTGTCGCGACGACGACTACCGCATCCCAACCTTCACCTTCAAAAATGGCTTCATCACTGGCGACATCAATAATGGGCACTTGAAATGCAGTAACAGCTTTGTTTGCTTGGTTCATAAAAAATCCTTAATCAATGGGTATACCGGTAGATTGATGGGTTCATAATTATTTACAGGTTTTGTGGACTAAACCTTGGCAAATTGATATCGCAATATCAAGTAACCGCGCAGAATATGTTAAAATAAATGACATTATATTTTGTGTCGTATATCGACTAAATTCATCTTAGAGGGCGTTTCGTGACTGCATTAACTCAATTATATCCTCAGCCTCTTTGGCAATGGTTCGAACAAATTTGCGCTATTCCACATCCATCAAAACATGAACATGCGTTGTCGCAACACATTCAACAGTGGGCAAAAGCCCAAGGCCTTGAGGTTGTTGAAGACAAAGTAGGTAATTTAATCATCCGTAAGCCTGCCACTGCTGGAATGGAAAACTGTAAAATAGTGGTATTGCAAGCACACATTGATATGGTGCCACAAAAAAATACTGACAAAGTACATAACTTTGAAACGGACCCAATTGAAGCCTATGTTGATGGTGATTGGGTTAAAGCCAGAGGGACAACGTTAGGATCAGATAACGGCATTGGTATGTCTTCAGCGCTTGCGGTATTAGGCAGTAAAGACATCAAGCATGGGCCACTGGAAGTACTGCTCACCATTGATGAAGAAGCCGGTATGACAGGTGCTTTTGGTTTAGAAGCAGGTTACCTTGATGCAGACATCTTGATCAACACCGATTCTGAACAAGAAGGTGAAATTTACATGGGTTGTGCAGGCGGAGTTGATGCACATATCAGCGTACCTATGTCATGGCAAGCCCCTGAACACACAAATAGCAGTTTTCAGCTGACATTAGCTGGACTTAAAGGCGGTCATTCAGGGGTGAACATTCACCTTGGTCGCGCCAATGCAAACAAACTACTTGCCCGCTTTTTGTTTAAACACAGTGATGAACTGGCATTAGAACTTGTCAGCTTTAGCGGTGGCTCATTACGTAATGCCATTCCGCGTGAAGCCCATATCAGCTTTATGCTTCCTGCTGAAAATGTTGATAAATTACATCAAGCGATGGAGGCTTTCCAAGCATTAGTAAGACAAGAGCTCGCGCTCGTCGATCCAGCAATGGTGCTCAGCCTAGAGTCCATTGACGCCCCCACCAAAGTGATGGATGAAGAGGCACAAAATACCTTAATCGACTTATTGCATGCGAGCCCTAACGGCGTGATCCGCATGAGTGATGAAGTTCAAGGTGTGACTGAAACCTCGCTTAATATCGGCGTGATCAGTACCGAAGATGAAAGCGTTGAAGTCTTGTGTCTTATTCGCTCGCTAATCGATTCTGGTCGTGAAGAAGTCACAGGAATGCTCACCGCTCTGACTAATTTGTCGGGTGCAAGCATTGACCTAAGTGGTGCTTATCCCGGTTGGAAGCCAGATACAAGCTCACCCATTATGGCGATTGTGCGTGAAACTTATAACGACATTTATAAAAAAGACCCAACCATCATGGTGATCCATGCTGGTCTTGAATGTGGCTTATTTAAACAACCTTATCCACTTATGGACATGGTCTCAATTGGGCCAACCATTCGCTATCCCCATAGCCCTGATGAAATGGTCAACATCACCACCGTTGGTCAGTACTGGCAATTGCTACTTGCGGTACTAGAGCGTATTCCAGCTAAAGATGCTTAATCCGTTTTAGTGATGACGTTATCAACACAATAAACAAATTAAAAGGCGACAATAATGTCGCCTTTTAATTTTTGTATTGTTCCAGTGTTAAAACTGTAAATCGAGCTGGGTGATTTTATCCGCACCATTATCTGTCGCTGCCAACGTCACGTCGGCTAAACCAACACTCACGCCAATCAAACGAATACCCCGCCCTTGGCTACGCTGCAAAGCTTGTTGCAGCAAGTCATGAAACAAGTTAATCGAAATCTCATCACTGCGATGCTCGATTGTGGTCTGTTTAAAATCATTAAATTTAAGCTTAACAACCTGTTTGTGGATCTGTCGGTCTTTAGCACTGCGATGTACCCGAGCACTGAGTTCTTGAATAAGCTGTGGTAACACTTGATGACATTGTTCTAAGGTAAAAATATCCTTGGCTAAGGTGGTTTCAACCCCAACAGACTTACGCACTCGGTGTGGACTAATTTGCCTTGAGTCGATCCCTTGTGCACGCTCAGCCAACACATGGCCAAATTTACCGAAAGCCTTAATTAATTGAGCCTTAGGATATTGTTGCACGTCATAACAAGTGGTTAAGCCAATATCGGCTAACTTTTTTGAAGTAACCTTGCCAACGCCAGGAATTTTACTCAGTGGCAAGTCTTTTACAAAATCACTAATTTGATTAGGGGTGATCACATATTGACCATTGGGCTTATTTAAATCGGAAGCGATTTTGGCTAAAAACTTAATCGGTGCAATACCCGCTGAAGCCGTTAATCCTGTGGCCTCAAAAATATCGTTGCGAATGGCTTTAGCAATTAATGTGGCACTGCCTTGGTGAACGTTGCAATCGCTGACATCAAGGTAAGCCTCATCTAAAGATAATGGCTCAACGAGATCTGTGTATCGATGAAAAATCTCACGAATTTGCAATGAAACCGATTTATACACTTCCATGCGTCCAGGCACTAAAATTAACAGCGGACACAACTGCAGTGCATGATAACTGGACATCGCGCTACGCACCCCAAATTGACGGGCCTCATAACTGCATGTGCTTATTACACCTCGGCGATCACTTCTGCCACCGACAGCAATAGCTTTGCCTCGTAGTTCAGGAAAATCTCGCATTTCAACGGCAGCGAAGTAGCAATCCATATCGATGTGAATGATTTTACGCATTCTATGACCATCATCATTAACTCAATTACCATGATGATACTGTATATATAAACAGTATTCAATCATTGTCTCACTGACACAAAAAAGCCCAAACTCAGTTGGGCTTTAGTAAATGGTAACCTGTATCAATGGATACGTTACATTTTGGTCTGTAAATAATTCTGTAAACCAACCATCTCAATCAGACCTAATTGCTTTTCTAACCAGTACATGTGATCAGACTCAGTGTCATCCAACAACACCTCTAAAATTTCGCGAGTTTGATAATCACTTTTGTCTTCGCATAGCGCGATCACCTTACGTAAATGATCAGCAACATGATATTCATAGGCTAAATCACTTTTAAACATTTCTTGCACATCTTTACCAATGTTCAACGCTTCACGACTGGCAACATCGGGAGTGCCTTCAAGAAATAAAATCCGTTGGACTAATTTAGCAGCATGCAACTTTTCGTCGTCTGACTCGTGCAAAATTCGGGTATACAGTTCGTTGAATCCCCAGTCTTCGTACATATGAGCATGGACGAAATATTGATCCATGGCAGACAACTCGCCGGTTAATAAACTATTTAGTGCATCGATGACTTCTGGATGGCCTTTCATGATAATTTCCTATTAGTCGTTAATTTGTGATTGAAGATAATTTTGAATACCCGTTTGATTGATAAGCTCTTGTTGCGACTCAATCCAATCTAAATGTTCTTCTTCATCTTCGAGTAAATCTTCAAATAAATCGCGGCTAACATAATCTTGCTGAGTTTCGCATACCTTAATGGCTTCACGCAAAAGCGCAATTTGTGCTGTTATAGCCGCCAGATCGCAGTTGAGCATTTCTTCAGCATGCTCACCGATACGCAATTTATCTAATTGTTGCAGATTAGGTAAACCTTCAAGAAACAATACACGTTCAATCAGCTTATCAGCATGCTTCATGTCTTCAATCGATTTTTTATATTCTTTCTCATTAAGCTTTTCCAATCCCCAATGTTTAAACATGCGTGCATGTAAAAAGTATTGGTTAATGGCAGTCAGCTCACAGGTAAGTACTCGATTGAGTTGGCTAATGACTTTAGGATGACCTTTCATAGTAATGCCCTCGATAAATAACGTGATCTAGATCAATTACAAATAGAATAAAACACTATAGGGGAAAAGGCAAATTTTCCTTTCTTTTCACACACTTACTATTGATAACCATTATCATTATAACTAAGATTTGTAACTCACTAGTAATACACAAACATAAAAAAAGCCTTCAAAATGAAGGCTCTTTACAAAGCATTAGTTTGGTAACCTAGGCTTTAAATGACAAACGTCGTTAAATAATTCGATTTTGATTAAGCAACTCATTTCGAGCTTGCTCTTTTTCCATACGGCGTTTGCGGCTATCACATGGGTCGTCACAGTCACACGCCTTCTCAATACCTAAAACGCCTAAGCCACCACAACTGCCTGCTACGGCTTTCTTCTTTACAATATAACCCACAGACATAAATAAAAAGAACAATAATAATACTACAAACGCTGCAATAAATGTGCTCATCACAAACTCCAATTAACTCATTTAGATTAGGGTACTACTAGTTGAATCAATCAGTCGTTTAATCAACTAGTTTAAAAATAAGGAACCTACTCAAGATACGATTTAAACGCATCGCTGTAATAGACCTGATATCCCTGCTCTTGCTTCTCAATTAACATTACGGCTAAATTTTTCTCTCTAGCAAGTGTCAATGAAGCTTGTGTACCTAACACCATCATGGCCGTTGCATATCCATCCGCTGTCATACAACTAGAGTGTAACACGGTTGCAGAAGCAAGTTGATGCTTTATCGGGTAACCGTTACGAGGATCAATTAGATGTGAAAAGCGTTCGCCATTGTCTTGATAAAAGTTACGATAATCACCCGATGTTGCTAATGACATAGTCCCGGGCTCAATCACTTGCTGCACCGCTTGTCCTTCGCTTGTTGGCTGTTCTACTGCAACTCGCCAGGCGACATTATGGGCTTTAGTGCCTTTAACATTCAGTTCACCACCAATTTCGACTAAATAACCAGACACGTGATATTTGTCTAATATTGATGCAATTTTATCGACACCAAACCCTTTTGCTATTGAGGATAAATCAACATACAAGTCTGCATTGTGCTTAATTAATGTTAAGCCTTTTATCGACAGTTCCTTGATCCCCATCTTAGCTTTAGCGGCGTCAATTTGAGCTTGAGTCGGGATCGTTGTAGGCCGCTTATCGGGGCCAAACCCCCACAGGTTAATCACTGGCCCTAAGGTGATATCTAACGCACCATCAGTCTCTTGATAAAGACGCATGCCCTCTTTTATGACTTTAATAGTATCGGCCGATACTTTAACGCTTTGCTGTACTTGCAATTGATTAAACTTAGACAGTTCTGAGTCATGTCGGTAAGTCGACATTTGATTGTTAACCACGTCCAATGCCATATCAATTTCGGCTTGTAATAATTGTGGTCCTGGCAAGCTGCCATTGGGGACCACTTTAATATGATAAGTGGTCCCCATGGTACTACCAGATAATGAAATAATCGGATCTGGTGAGCTGCAGCTACTGGTCAATAATATTGGCAGTAACAATATTGGCAGTAACACTTGCTTGATTGATTTTACAGTCATCTCAAATTTACACTTGTATTAAATGAACAAAAAAAATTGCAGCGTGCAAGACTCGTGTTTGACCACCCTGTCTGCACTGCTGCAATTTAATGACTTACATGTCAATGTTATAAGTTAACGCATTAACCACCAAAATCATCTAATAAGATGTTTTCGTCTTCGACACCTAAATCTTTTAGCATACCAATAACCGCTGCGTTCATCATTGGAGGTCCACACATGTAAAACTCACAATCTTCTGGCGCATCATGGTCACGTAAGTAGTTTTCATACAATACGTTATGAATGAAGCCTGTATAACCAGTCCAGTTATCTTCAGCTTGCGGATCCGATAACGCTACATGCCATTTGAAATTTTCATTTTCAGCCGCTAAGCCGTCAAAATCTTCAACGTAGAACATTTCACGTTGCGAACGCGCACCGTACCAGAAGCTAATCTTACGTTTAGATTTAAGACGCTTTAACTGATCGAAAATGTGTGAACGCATTGGGGCCATACCGGCACCACCACCAATGAATACCATTTCCGCATCGGAGTCTTTAGCAAAGAACTCACCAAATGGACCAGAAATAGTCACTTTATCGCCAGCTTTTAAGCTCCAAATATACGAAGACATTTTACCACAAGGCAAGGTTAAATTACGTGGCGGTGGCGTAGCAATACGCACGTTTAACATAATTATGCCAAACTCTTCTGGGTAGTTAGCCATAGAGTAAGCACGAATAGTTTCTTCGTCTACTTTTGATTCTAACTTAAAGAAACCAAAGTGTTCCCAATCGCCACGGTACTTATCAGGCACTTCAAACTCAGCATATTTAATATGATGAGCAGGCGCTTCAATCTGAATATAACCACCGGCACGGAAAGGCACGGTTTCGCCATCAGGGATTTGCAGCTTAAGTTCTTTAATGAACGTCGCTTTGTTATCGTTAGAGACAACGTCACATTCCCATTTTTTGATGCCGAATATTTCTTCATCAAGCTCAATTTCCATGTCAGTTTTCACGTTTACCTGACAAGATAAACGACACCCCTGACGGGCTTCGCCTTTACTAATGTGGTCAAGTTCAGTGGGTAGAATATCACCACCACCAGACATAATGTTGACACGACACTGGCCACAAGAGCCACCGCCACCACAAGCACTTGAAATGAAGATACCGTTGTCGGCTAAAACGCCAAGTAACTTGCCGCCAGCACCTGTTGTAATTGTTTTATCTGCGTTGCCGTTAATACCAATCATGATATCACCGCTTGCCACCAGTTTTGATTTAGCGAATAAAATCACTAATACCAACACTAAGACAATCACAGTAAACATACTCACACCTAGATAGACATCTAGTGGAGTAGATTCAAGAATACCCATTCACTTATCCTTAAAGGTTCAAATTAATGTGTCGACTCAGTGACTCTTACAGAGAAACACCTGAGAATGACATGAAACCTAGAGCCATAAGGCCTGCTGAAACGAAGGTTATACCTAGGCCACGTAAGCCATTTGGCACGTCAGAATATTTCATCTTTTCACGAATACCGGCTAACAATACAATTGCTAATGCCCAACCAATACCAGAGCCGATACCAAATACTACGCTCTCGCCAAGGTTATAATCACGCTCTACCATGAAAGAGACTGCACCAAAAATTGCACAGTTCACGGTAATTAAAGGTAAGAAAATACCTAACGCGTTGTACAAAGGTGGGAAATATTTGTCTAACGCCATTTCCAAAATTTGTACCAATGCTGCAATCACACCGATAAAGGTGATGAACTTCAAGAAGCTCAAATCAGCTTCAGGCAAACCAGCCCAAGCTAATGCGCCTGGAGCCAGTAAACTTTGATAAATAATTTGGTTAGCTGGAACCGAAATAGCCAGTACCACAATAACGGCAACACCAAGTCCCATCGCAGTAGTCACTTTCTTTGATACCGCTAAGAAAGTACACATACCTAAGAAGAACGCTAGCGCCATGTTTTCAATGAAAATTGAACGAATTAATAAACTAATATAATGTTCCATTGCGTTTACCCTTTTGCTTCAACTTGCTCTGGCTTATAAGTACGGATCAACCAGATCAACCCACCGATCAAGAAGAATGCACTGGGTGGCAACAGTAATAAACCGTTAGGCTGATACCAACCACCATCAGAGATTTTGCTGAGGATTTCTACGCCAAATAATGAACCATTACCAAATAGTTCTCGCACAAAACCAACAGACAATAGAATAGCTCCATAACCTAAACCGTTACCGATCCCGTCCATAAAGCTCATCATAGGAGGCGTTTTCATTGCGTAAGCTTCAGCACGACCCATTACGATACAGTTAGTAATAATCAAACCAACAAATACTGACAACTGTTTAGAAATGGCATAAGCATAAGCTTGCAGTAGTTCGTCTACTACAATCACTAATGAAGCGATAATGGTCATCTGTACAATAATACGCACACTGCTTGGAATATGATTACGAATAAGCGAAATAAACAGGTTAGAAAACGCTGTTACCGCTGTTAATGCAATCGTCATTACCAATGCTGTTTCTAATTTACTGGTCACAGCAAGTGCACTACACACACCCAAAATTTGCAATGCAATTGGGTTGTTATTGATAATTGGTCCGGTCAGAATCTGTTTAAGTTCTTTAGCGTCAGCCATTAGCTTAACCCTCCGTTGCGTGCTTTAGCGATAAAGTCAGCAAAACCTTCTTTACCTAACCAAAAATCCAATGAGTGTTGAACACCGTTACTGGTCAATGTTGCACCGGAAAGTGCATCAACACCATGAACAGAGCTCGCCACTACAGGGTTTTTAGTTACACTAATTGCCAAGTTACCTTGAGCATCAAATAACTCTTTACCTTTCCACAATGCTTTCCATTTTGGATTTTCAACTTCGCCACCTAAACCAGGGGTTTCACCTTGGTCATAATAAACGAGTCCTTGCACCGTATTTAGGTCTGTGTCTAATGCCAAAAATGCATACATGGTTGACCACAAACCATAACCGTGGATAGGTAAAATCACGCTAGTCAGTTTACCTTCGTCATTACGAACAAGGTACACAACCGCTTTATCTGCAACACGTTTGATTGAGGCAACATCATTTTCAGGGATAGATGACCGGGCAGTATCACGAGAGGCTTTACGTTGATCATAAACGTTAGCATCACCCTCAACAAATTCACCGGTTTTAAGGTCAACTAACCGAGCTTCAACATATTGCTCGTACTTGCTTAGAATTTCTTTTTTGGTGACGTTACCTTCTTTGGTATTGATAAGGCTCGCCGCATCAAGAATATACTTTTGCTTATCGAGTAACTTATTTTCTTGCTGAATAGGTTTTAATAACACCGCCGCAGTTGAAACAAGCACTGAACAAATAAGACATAAGCCGACAACAACAAATAGCGTTCTACCGAACGAATCTTTATTACTAGCCACGAGCAATCCTCCGCTTAATATTTGCCTGTACTACAAAGTGGTCAAATAATGGCGCAAATAAGTTAGCAAACAGAATAGCTAACATAATGCCTTCAGGGAATGCAGGGTTAACCACACGGATAAACACCACCATTGCACCAATAAGGAAACCGTATGCCCACTTAGCCGTACTCGTAAACGACGCTGAAACAGGATCTGTCGCCATAAACATCATACCAAAGGCAAAGCCACCTAACACTAAGTGCCAATACCATGGCATTGCAAACATCGGGTTTGTGTCGCTACCAATCATATTAAGTAGAGTAGAAATTGCCACCATACCTAAGAAGACACCACCGACAATACGCCAAGATGCAATACGGGCATAAATAATAACTAGACCACCTAGTAAAATAGCAAAGGTAGACCCTTCACCTACAGAACCGGGGATAAAGCCCATGAAAGCATCAATCCAGTTGGTGGTTGAGGCATAGTCGAAAGTACCTTGTGCCGCTTGACTTAACGCCGTTGCACCAGAGTAACCGTCAGCGACAACCCATGTAGTATCACCAGACATGCTTAAAGGGTAAGCAAAGTATAAGAAAGCACGGCCAGCTAATGCAGGGTTTAAGAAGTTACGCCCTGTGCCGCCGAAGATTTCTTTTGCAACTACCACACCAAAGGTAATACCTAGTGCGACCATCCACAATGGGATAGTTGCTGGTAAGGTCAGTGCAAAGAGAACCGAAGTAACGAAGAAACCTTCGTTAATTTCATGGCCACGCACTGACGCAAACAGCACTTCCCAAAAACCACCGACAATAAAAGTCACTGCATAGATAGGTAGGAAGAAGCACGCACCATAGAACATCAAGGACGCAATGCCAGAGTCTGCAGAAAGTTGAGCTCCAAATAATTCAAATAAGCCTACTTGCCAAATATCGGGGGAACCGAAATCGGCGCCCATCGCGATTTGAGCTTGTAAACCTACGTTGTACATACCAAAAAACATTGCTGGGAATGTACATGCCCAAACCGTAATCATAATACGTTTTAAGTCAACATTATCGCGAACATGGGTTGCCCCGTGATTCACTTTACCTGGAGTATAAAATACTGTGGCAGCCGCTTCATAAAGGGCATACCACTTTTCGTACTTGCCGCCTTTTTCAAATTGCGGCTCAATACGTTCGATAAAATCTTTCAAACTCATTAGCCTTCCCTCTCGATCGTATCTAGACAGTCACGCAAATATGAACCGTAGTCATACTTACCTGGACATACGAACGTACACAATGCCAAGTCTTCTTCATCTAACTCTAATGCGCCTAAACGGGCTGCGCCGTCAAAATCACCAGAGAGTAAATCACGAAGTAGCATAGTAGGTAGGATGTCTAGAGGCATCACGCGTTCATAGTTACCAATAGGCACCATTGCACGGTCTGAACCGCAAGTGCTAGTGGTCATATTAAATAGACGCGATGGGCTTAAGTGACCTAAGAATGCACGAGTGATAGAGAACTTATCGGCACCAGGCATAGCCCAACCAAATAATTCTTTCTCATTACCTTCTTCCAGTACACTTACCTGTTGATGATATCGACCCAAATAAGCTTGAGGTCCTACCGCAGTAAGGCCGCTTAACACTGACCCCGAAATCACACGAACACCATCACCAACCGTTTCATCAGCAGTCAGTTCAGTGATGCTAGCACCTAAAACGCTACGAACAAGACGAGGGTTTTTCGCTTTAGGACCGCCAATCGCAACCACACGCTCAGTGTTTAACACACCTTGAGTAAACAGTTGGCCAAAAGCAATCACATCCTGATAGCCAACATGCCAAACAGTTCGTGCTGCAGAAGCGGGAAGAACGTGATGAATATGCGTACCCACCAAACCTGCTGGGTGTTTACCCGCAAATTCTTGAACGTGAGCATTGGCTGCTGGAATATCGGCACCTTGTGCTTTACATAGGTAAACTTTACCTTCAGTTAATCGTGCTAGGACATTAAGGCCGTTAGCAAAATCTTCTTTATGTTGAGCTATGACTACCACAGGATCGGCAGCAAGAGGTTGGGTATCAATGGCAGTCACAAAAATACCTGCTGCAGTAGAATCTACGGCGGGCACTTTACTGAAAGGGCGTGTACGCAAAGCCGTCCATAAACCTGAGTTAATCAGATTATCACGAACAACTTGTGCGTCTAACGTGTCTAACTTATCAGCATCATATTGAGCAAAAGCAACGCTATCGTCACCTTCCACAGCAATAACTACTGACTGAAGTACACGTCTTGCACCTCGGTTTATTTCTAAAATAGTACCACTGGCTAAAGCCGTATATTTAACGCCTAGATTCTTTTTATCTTCAAAAAGAACTTGGCCTTTTTGTACTTTGTCGCCCACTTTGATCTTCATCGTAGGACGTAAGCCAATATACTCTTCACCCAAAGTAGCTACGTGTCTAATGGCTGGGCCATTATGGATAACTTGCTCTGGACCGCCTGCTATAGGCAGTTCCAATCCTTTCTTAATTGTAATCATATCCACAAGCACTACGTTTGAAGGAAAGACAATGCGCCACGTTCCGCTAAAAAAACAAAGTATTAACATATACTTGCTATTTGAGCTAGCGCAGATTTAACTCGAAAATGCGATCATAATCACGCTGGTCGCGCGCATTTTACCGCAAATATGAGACTATCGCCACGAAAATTATAGGTGTTTTCATAACAATACATTACTTTGATAAATGGATTTTAGATCAGACTAAACGGATAAGAACCTGAGGG
The DNA here is from genome assembly GCF_040309905.1 of Shewanella sp. CAL98-MNA-CIBAN-0140. Taxonomy (NCBI): domain Bacteria; kingdom Pseudomonadati; phylum Pseudomonadota; class Gammaproteobacteria; order Alteromonadales; family Shewanellaceae; genus Shewanella; species Shewanella sp. CAL98-MNA-CIBAN-0140. The sequence goes on along the minus strand of NZ_JBEOPI010000019.1, from coordinate 43,558 downwards.
GGTTATGCCGTATGCTAGATTCTAACAAAGAGACTATAGCATTAATTTTAAAGAAATAATTTTAGTTGTTCACTCACAAAAACAGTTGTAGCAAAAATAATACCACCCAAATGAGTAGTCACTTGGGTGGTATTGGTGTTTTGACATAAAAACAACATAAGCTGTAACCAAATATGACTCAAGCTTGCCAGCGTCTAGAAACGACTCTCTAGAAATGACCTTTATAACCAAAATACGTGGTCATTTCCGACTGTCCTTGAAATCCCATTGCAGTGACATTTGCGACTAATTCTTCCTCTAACAGATTTTCAACTCGAGCATATAATTCATGTTGTGCGGTCAAACGATAAGTTGCGGCTAAATCAACCTTCCACTGACTGTCAATAGTACGCTCATTAGTAAGTGTTGCTTGATAACCTAACTCAGATTGATACAAGGCTTGCGCTATAATAGACATGTCGCCATAAATAACACCCGAGCTTAACGTCAGTTGTTGTTCTGGTACCCATGGTAATTGGCTATTAGTAGCAAAGCATCCCATCAACTCATTGCAATCGGCGTTATCGGTTTCAGCTTGGGTATATTGGTACTTTACGTTCAATGGAATAGAAAAGTGATCAAATGTCAGCCCATACGCTATGCTCAAGACTGCGCCCACAACAGAAACGTCATTAATATTCTCTTGTAATGATATTTGTTCGTAGTCACATATCATGCCCTGCATACAGCTTACGTGTTGGCTATCGTAATCATGCATATAACCCGTCATTGCAATCGATAAAGCATCTTGCTGGTAGCTTAATGCTAATTGATATTGCAGTGCTTCTTGAGCAGTTTGCTCAATATTCCCCGCTGAAGCGACTGTCCAAGCTTGTTTGACTTGCAGCGCGGTTAACCATGATCCACTCTGATAAGCCACTTCAACAGAAGGCGACCAGCCATCATCAGAAAAGTCCGCCGCATTAAGGCTCGTATTTACATCACCAAGCTCACGAGAAACGCTGACATGTTCATAACCTAAACCGAGATTGATAGACCACTGATCATAATTTAATTTAGTGTCTACCGCTGATGAAAAAGCAGAAGCATCATCAGTATAGGTAAGCGCATACTCATCATCTGTTGTCGGCGTCAGTGATAAATCATTGTTCCACGACCACTCACGTTGACCTAAACGCATTTCAGCTTTATCTGTATGGTAGCGCGCACTATAAGTCACCTGATGCTGACCATACATGCTGACACCTTTGGTTTGCATACCAAAGCCTGCAAAATCGTTATTTTGTGTTAACGATCCTAAGTTCATCCCATCCGCGGTGGGAACGGCTTCAAACATGGCGATACTAGACAACAAAGCGCTGTCAATTTGCTGACCATCAACAAAACGCATTTCTCGAGATTGTTGTGAATAGGTTTGGTAATAAAAGTCTGTCGCCATCGTCGAAGTAGCAGACAATATGACCTTATGGGCTAATACGTAGCGTTGACGTTCGCCTTCAATATTGTCGGTGCTGGCTGCGGAGTATAATTGAGTCGGGTCTAACGAAAAATCAGCAGCTGTTAACCCCAATGTTCCTCGATCATCATCTTGCGATGAATATTGATAACTGAACTCGGTCGTTTGTTGATTGCTTGCACCAGCTAAACTATCGGCCGCAATTTTGAATAGAATATCTTTATGAGTAGCATCTGCATCTTGCGGGGCACGATAACCCACATCGTCAGATGCCGATTGATAATCGAGTGCCAGTAACATGCCATTTTGCTTTGTAGTACCGCTCACTACTACGCCACCATTTATTGCATTACTGTCACTGCCTTCGAGGTTGAGATCAGTTGCATATTTTTGGGGACTAATTTTTATAGACTGATAGTCAAGCTTACCAAAAGCCGCTTGCGAACTCTCCGTCACACTGGTCATGCTCGAAAAAGACACTTTTTGCTGGTGCAATAAATTGGGCTGCAACACTAAATGTTGTCCAGAATACGGCGCAGGAGAAAAGAAAATACCATCCTGTAAAATGGCTACACCGTCAATGGCACCTGCATGTGTGATGGTCACATCCTGATGTGATCCGGTAGGTAACACTGTCGCGCCCGTCAACCCTAGCGCAATATCACTTTGGCGATAATGAAATTGGCTTATCGATGACTGCTGCAAATCGAGTTGATTATTAAGGTTATCAATAGACTCTGTTACCGTTTCTGCAACGGCATTGGTAGAATGACAAACATAAAGCACTGCGGCTGCTAGCACTGACAGGCTAAATGGGTGGTTAGACATATTAATCTCCGTATATGTGTCTGTTCACGCAAAAGATCGTTTAAAATGACGAATAAATCACTAAGTTACGCTTATTACAATAACGGTTTCAGTTACATAAAAATAGCGTGCTATTAACGTTTACTCGACATTGGGTGTTTTATTAGCAAAAAAAAGCGGCCAAAGCCGCTTTTCTCGTGGGTATGAACTCAATCAATTAAATTAAAGATTGCCTAAAATTTCGTCACTCAGTTTTAAGTCATCATTTTGGTTAACGCTCACGCCCGCGGCAATGATCATCCGAGCAATGTCTTGCGCTTGTGTTAACGAATGCATTTCGTAAGTACCACATTGATATTCATTTAACTCAGGAATATCTTTCTGGTCAATGACATTGGTTACGTCAATCATTGCCGCTAGCCAGGCATCTGCAACTTTACTTTCTGTCGGTTGACCAATTAAGCTCATGTAAAAACCGGTACGGCATCCCATCGGTGAAATATCAATAATCTCTATACCATCACCGTTTAAATGTTCGCGCATAAAGCCTGCAAACAAATGCTCAAGGGTATGGATACCTCGTTCACTGAGGATATCTTTATTGGGTGCACAAAAACGCAAATCAAATACAGTAATAGCATCGCCACTAGGGGTGCTCATGTGCTTGGCAACGCGAACCGCTGGAGCATTCATACGAGTATGATCTACGGTAAAACTGTCTAGTAAAGGCATTGATTTCTCCCTAAATAAATAAAATAATTCGACAATATATTGCCTAATTCCAAGATAATACCACTATTCAAACATTGTCACAGTCTGAGTTTACTCTTGCTGTTGCGCGTCTAATTCAAACCGACTTAACGCATCTTCAGTATAACTAAAATAGCGTTTTACTGATTTTTCATTGGCTATGTAAGACTCAAGAACTTTATTAAACAGCACATCTTTAGCGGCTTCATGGTCAAGAACTTCATTTCTTGCTTGTTTTAACGCACGGATCACAGCATTAGGGAAGGGTTTAACCTGCACATGGTGTTCATTAAGCAAAATGTCCATCGCAGCGATATGGCCTTGAGTATAATCATCTAGCATATCTTGATTTATCGCTCTGGCAGCTACTTTCACAATCGCTTGTAAATCATCGGGCAAGGTCGAAAAAGCCTGCTTATTGATCAGAAATTCCATCGTTGACCCCGGTTCATGCCAACCAGGGTAATAGTAATATTTGGCCACCTGATCTAGTCCAAGAGGCAAGTCATTATAAGGTCCAACCCATTCGGCAGCATCAATCGCGCCAGTCTGCAGCGCACCGTATAATTCTCTACCCGCTAGCGCCGTTACCGGAATGCCCCCCAGTTTCTTAAATACTTCGCCACCAATGCCCGGTAAACGCATCTTAAGACCCTTAAAGTCTTCAGGTGTTGCAATGATTTTATTAAACCAGCCCCCCATTTGCATACCGGTGTTTCCACCTGCAAGCGGTAAAATACCAAAAGGCTGATAAACTTCCTCCCACAGCTCCATCCCGCCGCCATAGTGAAGCCATGCATTCATTTGTTGTGCCGTTAAACCAAAAGGGATCGATGAGAAAAACTGGGCTGCGGGCGCTTTTTCTTTCCAATAATATGCCGCGCTATGCGCCATTTCAATCGTGCCATTGCTAACAGCATCGAACACGGATAAGGCTGGCATTAACTCGCCCGCACCGTAAACATTGATCACTAAACGGCCGTTAGACATCTTATTGACTAGTTGAGCAAACCGTTCTGGTGCCATGCCCAAACCGGCTAGGTTTTTTGGCCATGACGTTGCTAAGCGCCATTCAATCACTTGAAGGGGGGGTTGATCTATTTGAGAAAGAGAATTTGTCTTTGAAGGAGTCTCTTGTTGGCAGCCCAACAACAAGGTTAGGCCCATTAACCAGCAGGTTTGAATCACCTTGCTCATGTAAATATCCTTTTCAATCGCACTCTTCTATTTCATAACTGTAACATAATCATAACCAGTGACAAATACCGCCACGTTACAATACAAAATAAAAAAGCCTCACATAATCCGTGAGGCTTTTTTATAAATAGACCAGTAAGTTAATAACAATTAGCCTTTACAATTAGGGGTTTTAGGTACTTTATCCAATGCTTGCCATTCTGGCTGAGTATAAGCATTGATGGATAATGCATGCACACCGTTAGCTAACTCATCTGCAAGCGCTTGGTTAATCAAACGGTGACGGGCAAGCAAACGCTGGTCACTAAATTTATCGCTAACCACAACCACTTTAAAATGGGTTTCAGAATTAGGCGGAACATGATGACGATTACTTTCGTTAATCACCTCAAGATGCAATGGCTCGAAGGCATGATTCAATTTATCAGTAATGATTTGTTGGACAGACATAGTAATACTCTTGTTAATCCATATCGATGAAATCGAAGGGTACTGCTTTGCCGAATAAAGGTCAAACAAGCAGACTAAAACTTAAAGTTTGTGCACACCTTCTGTCGAGTCGATATCGACGCATATTAATGACCATTATCGATCAGCTTCTTGGCCAATCTGCTATATCGACACTATCCATGCAATACGCAGCATTGACCTCGTCTTGTTGTTGTAACACCTCACGCCCTAGCCATGCATTGATAAATAGCCCGTGTGGGTCATATGTCTGCTGCTGTTTTTCAAGATTAAAGTGCCTAGCGCCGCGGGGATCGGCGCCAACACCCGCCAGATACTGCCAATTGCCCCAATTCACGGCAACATCATAATCAATTAACTGCTGTTGAAAATAAGCGGCACCATAACGCCAATCACATTGTAGTTCATTCACAAAGCAACTTGCCACAATTTGCCTACCGCGATTTGACATATAACCAGTGTCATTTAATTGCTTCATCAACGCATTCACTAAAGGGAAAGGTGTACTGGCAGTTTTCCACGCTTGAATACGTTGCACATAAAAACTGGTTAACGGCTTACGCCCACTAATGCCAGAGAATCGAAATAGCTGTTTATTGAATTTAAAGCCATACCAATGAAAATACTCACGCCAAAGTAGCTCATACAAAATCCACTGGCTTGATTGGCTCGCACCATGTTGTGATTCAAATTGCTGCAAGGCAGACACCACTTGCCTTGCAGATAAACAACCATTAGCTAACCAAGGTGAAAACTTTGTCGAGCATTCCCAACCATCAAGCTCATTACGCATCTCCTTGTAGTGATGCGCTAAGTTTGAAGAAAAATAGCATTCTAATTGTAATAGCCCTTGTGCTTCGCCACCGCAAAATACATTGCTCATCATTTGAGTTTGTGGCACCCAGTCGGGGTAAGACAGCCAAGCCTGAAGCTGTTTATCTTGCTGCTTAAGCGCGACCATAGGTGGCAACCAAGATATTGCGTCAGCTGCTGCGGTAATATTGATGTTCTCGACTTGCTTGCGAAATTGACTGAATGTTGGCGCAAGTTCGGCTAGCTCAAAAGGAAGTTGCTGTGAGTGAAACAGAGTTTGAGTGGTCATGGTCGAATATTGAATATCGGGGCATTGCTGCTGAATCGATTGCCAAGCGGTCTGCTCATCTGCACCACAATGATCACTACGATAGACCCGGGAAATATCATGGGCTTGGATAATATAAGCCAAGGATTTTTGCGCTGAAGCGTAAACAATATGCAGCTGTTGACCATATTGATTGAGCGCTTCGTCTAATGCCCGTAATGACTCAAGCAAAAATCGTAACCTGTGCTTACCAAGATACTGAGCTTGATATTGGGCTGTTCGAAACCAATTGGGGTCGATGCAATACACTATCATCAACTGCTGAGCATGCTGAGCAATATCAGAAAATATCGCATTGTCTGCCATTCGCAGGTCATCACCTAACCAATAAAGCGCCCGGACTGTTGATTGCGATGTCGTTTTTATGTTTGAGTCTACGCAACCTTTGCCACCCGCATTGTTCATCTATTTATTACCACATCTTGAAACCATACCTAATAGGTACGTAAACACAGTGGTTAACGGTTCAGTAATAATCTATTTTCGCTATATACCCAAACTAGCTCGACCTTCGGTCTGCGAGGTTCTAGAGTCGCTTCGCTGCTAGTTCGCTACGCGGATAGAGCGCTTCGCTTCTAGGGACAGCTTCGCTGCTAAGATTTTATAGCATCTAACCGCGCAGCGTCCTAGGCGCTTAGCTTTTTCACTCGTTATCGCTTGTCATCTATAGTTATCGCCTGTCATCTCTGGGATAGGATCAGCTTGGCTGCTAAGATTTTATAGCGTCCTAGCCGCTAGGCCTTTCGCTTTTAGCTATGGCCATTAACGATATCTATTAACGATAATAATTGGGGATGATTTGTCGAAAGGTAAAGTTAATACGCGGCTCAACAACCTTAAGGCGTTTAGGCAAAGCATGCTGCCAGTGCTGCTGCATACCGGGATGCATAATAAGTAAGTCCCCCGATGCGAGCGCAAAATTAACTTTGGTCTTAGTTTGCTTATGGCGCACAACAAAGTCTCGACAGGCCCCCAAGGTAACCGATGCAATCGCCGAACCACTGACAATCTCAGGTTCATCATCACTGTGCCATCCCATACAGTCGTGGCCATCGGCATAGCGATTAACTAATACTGAATTAGTGTCGATTTGATGATCGTTAAGCAATTTTGCACGTAATCGGCTTAATACTTTTGGCCAAGCCAGTGCAGTGATGTGTAATTTGGAGTAATGATAATCGCAACCGGGGTCGCCAAACCAAGCCTGGGTTCGAGGAGTCAGATGTTGCTTACCATACACTTGTATAGAAACCCGCTCTAACGGATAGTGATTAACTTCATTTATCAATAACTGTTGCTGCTTAGGCGACAAAAAACCTTTAATCCAAGTGACAGGTGGACTGATTTGGTTTTTAGTCCTTGCCTCGACAATATCATCTTGAGTTAAGCCGTCGTGAGGATCGCCAAAATCTAACCCATGTTGAAACTTTGTCACCTCAATAGCCTCCTTTAATCACTCACTTCGATTAATACCAACGCTTTATTTTAGCTATCCACAAGCCTGATAACACAATCACTGCCATTAGGCTCAATACTGCAAAATAGCCAAAGTGCCATTTTAACTCAGGCATATTATCAAAGTTCATTCCGTAAATGCCCGCGACTAAGGTTAATGGTAGAAAAATGGCCGTGACCATGGTTAACGTCATCATCACTCGATTGGTTTTATGGGCACTGACTGAAATATAGCCATTGATTAAGCTGTCCACTAAACCTTGATAAAGACTGGCTCGACTTGATAACCGTTCAAACTGGTTATATAAATAACTCAGTTGTTCATAGTCCATCTTAATATGCTGATGGCTGTCATCGCGAAGCCATTGTTGCAATATCTCTTCATGGTAACTAAACGAACGTTTTGCTTTTTGTAATTTACTGCTATAAGCGATTAACTCTGCAAGTAAATCATCGGTTGAAACATCAAAAATCTCATCTTCTATTTCACTTAAACGTTCTTCTAACGCCAACATCACTGCCAGATAATCAATCACAATTTGACGCATTAGTTCAAAACACACTTGGCTCATGTCCGTGCTATCTAGGTGACCTTGCTCGCGGATCCGTTGGATAACTTTGCTGACACTGATTGACGGTTTAAGGTGTTGTGTCACTAAAAAATGGTCATTCACATGTAGCAGTAACTGGCTACGCTCAAGCAGAAGATACTCTTCCCTGTCTTTAAGCTCGTGGGTTAACAAATACGAATGGGTGCCATATTCTTCAAACTGTGGAGGATGACGTTCACGCTGTGCTTCTTCAAAATCGAGATGATCAATACCAAAGTCAGGATGTTGCTTAAAAAACGCTTGGCTATGCTGACCCGTAATATCGACCCATATTAACTGCTGTTGCGGATCATATTGACTCATGAGAGTCTCATCACCTTCAGCTAACAACAGACCTTGCCCATTGAATAATAGTATCTGTATCGCCATGAATAGCCCTTTCAACAACAAATTATTGCAGTATAAACCGCTTAACGGGTCATGTCTGACTCGCTCACCATTTCAATGTGTTGTTTGATCTGCTCGAAATGGCTATTCACCCAAGCACTGCTGATTGGGCCCCAAGTTGAAATGCGATAATAGCCTTCATTATGACGCTGGCCTTGCTGAACAAAATCCACTTCAATACCAATATCGACAAATGCCGCTAGCGCATCTTGCAATGTCCTTCGTGGCATAAGCGTCAGTTTTTGCAAGCTTAATAAGTTATGTTGTTCTTCATCTAGCAGATGCGCTAAATACAATTTTCGTAAAAATGCTTTTTGCGATTTATTGATCACGTAATTATTCGAAAACATCCTTCACACGCCCTATTATCTCTACATCACTGGATAGAAATTACTGTATGTCTAGCCAGTCACGCAAGCACTATTGCCAATGTGGGCAAATTGCGGCGTAATTTATCACTGATTTTGACGCTAATAGATTGATTTATCGATAACCAATATGATTAACACTACCTAAGTTGCGACAATCTCGTTATAGTTTTTAACAATAGAAATAGCCGACATGGAAAGCGAACAAACATGGATACTCCGCCGCACTCAAAGAGCCCATTAGCGCCATCGCCAATAACAGATCCGTCAACGCTAAACGATACATCCTCATTGTTGGCAGTAAAAGCAACCTCAGCAGACACTTATGACCATGGCCCACGTTTATCCGAAGATGATTATATTCAACTTGCCGACTTGCCACTGAGCAATATTGATCCTAATTACCCTAAACTATTATTGATAATTAGCAGTGTCGTTATGATGATTATCATCACGGCCTTAACGGTGTTTCTGCTGATAATTAACCCGCTGCCATTGATAATCGCGACCGGGTTTATAGTATTGACAATCTTGGTGGCTGCCCTGGTGATAAAACTCATTCACCTCAAAGCAAACAAAATTGCTTATGGCTTGTTTAAACATGAAATGGTGTTACGTGAAGGGTTATTTTGGGTGTCAACAACGGCACTGCCCTACACTCGACTGCAACATGTTAATTTATCTCAAGGCCCCGCAGAACGAAGGTTCAACTTAGTCACCTTAAAATGCTTCAGTGCAGGCAGTGGCTTAGCTGAAATTGATCTACCAGGCCTCAATGCCGATTTAGCAGAAAATTTACGCCAACATTTATTGAGCCAAGCGGCAGCAAGTCATCAACTACCTGCCACTAAATTAAACACACGCGAGCATTCAACATCAGTTGATGACCCTACACCAGCCATTGAACGATCTCAGCAGGATAACTATAATGGATAAGTCACCAGCATCACAGGGTGATGATCCACATCTTGACTCAAAAGATATTGTTACCAATAAATCGATCAATTCAGAGCAAACCAATACCGATGATTTACAGCAGTGGCAAGCACTTTCAGCTTGGTCCGTCGTCAGTAATATTTTCAGTACCTTAAAATACATCCTCAGCAATGGTTTTGCTATCGTACCCATTGTTTATACTGGATGGCGGCAAGGCTTTGATATGCAATGGGGCATATTGGCTTCTAGCCTACTATTATTGCTGGTGACACTTTCTGCGATAATAGAATGGCGGAAATTTCGCTTTCGTCTTAATAACCATCAACTTGAAGTGAAACGCGGCTTATTGTTTACCAAAAAAGATGAAATACCGCTGAGTCGCATTCAAAATATTCGATATGAACAACCGTTTTATTTTAAGCCATTGTCACTCGGTACCCTCGTGATTGAAACGGCAGGGTCTAAAAGTGACGAAGCTCATTTAGCCGCTTTAGATACGCAACAAGCCCAAACCTTAAAACGTTTACTGCTAAATTTAAGTCACACTGATGCTACTGCACCGACACACGAGCATCCGCATACTGATAATCAACATGGCATCGAGAATACACAGCCGATTGTGCGTAAAAGTTTATGGGATTTAATCTTATTTGGTTTTTATCAAAATAATTTTATTTGGTTTGCCGTAATTGTGGGCCCCATCGCTGGTCAAGTTGATTTGGATAAAATATTCGACTCCCCACTCGCGCAGCAATTTTGGTTATGGGTCCAACAGCAAACTCATCAAAATATTGGCTTGCAGACCATCATGGCAATCGTGGGGTTGTTTGCGCTATACAGTTTGTTTGCGTTAATTTCAATTGTCGCGGCAATGTTAAAATATCACCCATATCAGCTCGATAAACATGATGACACTTTACAACGAAGTGGCGGTGTCATTTCACACCAGCAAGATGCGTTGGCCATAAAACGTATTCAATTAGTCCATCTTCAACAACCCGTTATTGCACGCTTATTTAAACGCTGGACCTTATACTTTAAGCAAGTCAAAGGACATGAAGTTGGACATAAAACCAAACAACACATGTTAGTTCCAAGTGTTAAATCCACTGAAATCGAATTACTCTTGGCCAAAATCCCTCAACTCAGTGGCGGTGCCAGCGCATTACCCAGCAGTTACTCGTCTATTGATATTAATTGGCTAACCAAGAGAATTGCCTTGGCACTGATCCTGGCCAGTATACTCACCATCATGGGTTATTATGGCCATCAAAGCCCTGGTTTTTTTGAGTTCACTTGGTTCATCACCTTCGTGGTGATATTAGCGATTTACATACGATACAAGCAATGGGGATATGTTGTGGCAGATAAAGTCATTTGGCAACATAGCGGCTTTTTCGGTCAACAATGGCAGCGGGTCGCATTTGAAAAAGTTCAACACGTTAACATCATCCAAACTCAAGGCCAAAAACAAGCTCAGTTAGCCTATGTAGAAGTCGGATTAGCCAGTGGCAGTGTGGTGTTCCCCTATATTCCCACTCATGTGGCAGAGCTAATTATTACTCGGTCACTCAATGCTACTAGTCACGATAACCGTAATTGGATTTAGCCTAATGAATGAAATAAAAACGACACAGGTCACCGTCGATGATGTTATTGATTTTTGGTTTGTTAAAATTTCACCTAAACAATGGTGGATAAAAGATACCGAGCTTGATTTACAGATAAAAAAGACTTTTGGCACCGCTTTAAACGCTGCCATAATGGGAGAGTTACAACACTGGCGTAAAGACACTCAAGGGCGATTAGCCGAAATTATCGTACTAGATCAATTTTCGCGAAATATTCATCGCGATACGCCAGCCGCATTTGCCGCTGACAATATCGCGTTAGTGCTTGCGCAAGAAGCCGTTGCATTAGGTTGTTTAGCAGAGTTACCGACTCACCAAGCTGGATTTTTAATCATGCCCTATATGCATAGCGAATCAATGATTATCCACCAGCAAGCATTGCCATTATTTGAGCAATATGCGCCGAATAATCTACACAGCCAACGACAACATCAAGCCATTATAGCTCAATTTAATCGTTATCCTCACCGAAACGCGATCTTAGGGCGCGACTCAACGGCTGCCGAAATCATCTTTTTAACTCAACCCGATTCCAGCTTTTAACCAAGCTATACTCCAACGCCAGCTTCTATAGCCGATGCTATTTGACCACTAGAACAGGGCATGTGGCTTTATTTGCAATAGTTTCGGCGACATTATCATTCAAAAAATGAGACAGTCCGCTTCTACCATGGCTGGCAATAACCACCATACCAATATCACCGCTATTGGCCTCGGCCAAAATTTCGGCAATAGCATCACCACGTCGAATCACCGTTTCAATCTTTAAGTCGGTATTAAGTTGACCCAATAAATCATGCATTTTCTTGGCCGCAGCAGCTTCCATCGTTTTCGCCAACTCTTCAGGGGTAACGGCAAGGATCATATAATTCTCATCACCGAAAGGCTGATCAACTACGTGCACGATACGAATGCCAACTTTATATAAGTTAGCCATTTCAATTGCGTAACTTAAAGCATGTGACGACGTGTCAGAAAAATCGGTAGGCCATAAAATATTACGTGTTCGCATATTATCCTCCTTCGCAGTGTAAAATGTGTCTTTGTAGTGACATTTTATGCCTCACAGAAACACACCCAGTTCCATCTCAACAATATAACTAATCTAAACTCTGGATAATAAATCCGTTGTTAACGATTTATTCCATCTCCTACCCCGAGTTAAGTTTTAGTATAGTCAGTATTAAAGACCTCATTAGTGATTAATATCAAATTAAACCCGAAAACTTGCTTTAGATCAAAAACGAACATAACATAAAACCGACTAATCAGTCGGTTTGCTGAATGGGTTAATCACACTTCATCAAACCAACATCGTTATTTTTTGCTGGAGATCAAATATGAATATGGCCGTTGATAACATTCAAACACAATTACAACAATTACTCACAGATCAACGCGCGCGTTTTCAAGCTAATCCAGCGCCTCATTATCAATCACGGGTAGATAAGTTAACCCAATTAAAACAAGCTTTGCTTGATAATCAACAATCTATCATCGACGCATTAATTAACGATTATGGCCATCGCTCTGCAAATGACACCATAATTTCGGATATTATGCCTTGTGTAAACAACATCAATTACACCATCAAACACCTTAAGTCGTGGATGAAACCCAGTCGTCGTCATGCAGGTTTATTACTATCGCCCTCTAAAGTGTCGGTGCAATATCAGCCCTTGGGCGTGATCGGTATTATTGTGCCGTGGAACTTCCCGGTGATGTTATCAATGGGCCCATTGATCACGGCCATTGCTGCAGGCAACGGGGCCATGCTAAAAATGTCCGAATTCACCCCAGCAACCAATGCGGTATTGCGCAAGATGTTGGCAACGATTTTTGCCCCAACTGAAGTCGAGTTAGTTGAAGGTGAAGCTGATGTGGCCGCAGCATTTTCAGCATTACCGTTTGACCATATTCTGTTTACGGGTTCTTCCGTTGTCGGCCGCCATGTTATGCGTGCCGCAGCCAATAACCTGACGCCGGTAACATTAGAATTAGGCGGTAAGTCCCCAGCGATCATTGCCGCTGATATGCCAATAGACACAGCGGTAGAACGGCTTATTTTTGGAAAATGTTTAAATGCAGGTCAAATTTGTGTCGCCCCTGACTATGTATTGTGCCCAGCGGAAAAAGTCGAGGCGTTTATTGCCGCTTATCAACGTCGATTTAATAAAATGTACCCTAACTTCGACACAAACCAAGACTATGGCAATATCATTAATGATCGTCAACACCAACGCTTACTCGCAGTATTAGAAGATGCCAAAGCCAAAGGTGCAACCGTCACCTCCGCAATTGATGGCCCAATATCAACAACGCAACGAAAAATAGCCACTCAGCTAGTCACACATACCACAGACGACATGCTCATTATGCAGGATGAAATATTTGGACCATTGTTACCGATTATTAGCTATCAGTCGGTTGATGAAGCGATAGGTTATATCAACTATCATGATCGCCCCTTAGCCCTATACATCATGAGCTTTGACGATAAAACGCAGCAAGACATTCTGCAGCAGACTCATTCGGGCGGAGTGTGCATTAATGACACGGTATTTCATGTTGCCGCTGATGACGCACCCTTTGGCGGTATTGGTCCATCGGGCATGGGACACTATCACGGCAAAGAAGGCTTTCTAACCTTTAGCCATGCTAAAACAATCCTCAACAGTGGTAAAATTAATACCGGCATATTTGTTCATCCACCTTATGGCGGCGTGATCCAACGATTATTGATGAAATTTTTCTTACGCTAACACCTCAAAATATCACTACGGCAAGTATTACTTTAATGATACTTGCTGAGCCGAATCCGACATTAACCAGTCCGCAATCAAACTGATTTAATGAATAAACGGTAGATAAACAGACACTAGATAGAATAGGTATGTGACTCAATGAGCAGTAAATCCATTAGCAGTAAATCCATTGTTACCACAGATAAAAAACAAGCTATTCTAGACTCGGCATTACAGCTGTTTGTTAATAATGGTTTTAATGCTACATCGACCGCATCAATTGCCAAAGCGGCTGGCGTGGCAACGGGCACTTTATTTCATCATTTTCCGACAAAAAAAGACATCATGAGCCAGCTTTTTTTATCCATTAAACAAGAGTTTGCTACCAACATGGTTAGCAGCACTCATTTTAGTGGTGATATCGAACAAGATGCCAATACCCTATGGCAAAAAGCCATCGACTGGGCCATTGCACAACCGTTAAAACAGCTTTTTTTTCTACAGTACTCTATGTCCGCAGACATCGATGCCGACGTCAGAAAGCAAGCGATGAACAGCATTCTAGGATTTGTTGTCGAATTGATTAATCAAGGTAAACAGCAGCATATTATCGCTGACTTTCCCAATGCGTTATTGCTCGAAAACTGCCATGGTCAGTACTTAGCTGCCATTCGTTTTTTTACCGACAATCCTCATTTAGGTAACGATGACATTCACCGATGCGCCAGTTTCAGGTTATTTTGGCAAGCGATGAAAGCCTAAGCCTGTTGACCTTTCGTGTTTACAATTTGTTCGAACTAAACGGTTTTCTGCTTACATAAGAATGCTGTGAAAAGACTAGAGACAAAGTCTTTAACTAGGCTAATACCTTGCAACAAACTTATTTTATAATAATAACTAGGACGGTTTAGGCGGACCCTTCGGGCTGCGTTCGTGGCTTCTTTGTACTGGGTTATCGCTTATTTAAGGAGAATAACGACATCTCATTAGCTCTGCCTTGAAAAAAATGGCCACTAACAGCAGCAAAATTCATCTTGAAGGTTCAACAGGCTCTAGCATTTATCCCATACATTATTCATCTAAACTAAAATTCGTTAGATCAATCTGTTCATTTTCAGCCTTTGTCTGGGTGTCAAAATCTAATTGAAGAGTATGCGACGTTTGTTCTACTTGTAGCGCCAGTTGCTTCGCTTTATGAATAGCATATTGACGACGTCGTTTGCGCTGTAAACACAAACGGATCACATCTTGTTTTCTTAACTCGCTGTAACTCATCCAGTTAAATCGTTCATCTCGGCTTCGAAGGCAGCCCATACAATAGCCACGACTGTCAGACTGACAAACGCCAACGCATGGACTGGGCACCGCAAAAAAACTTAACTGTTCCATCATTAGAGTGCTTAACCTCAGCTAATATTGAATTTAGTACGTAAATGCTAAATATACGATATAGTCATTGGTAGGTTGATTTAATGATGAGGCTAGTACTTAACCAACCAAAGTCACCATCAAATACCGTTATGTTAAGGTTATACTAATTGAGTTAATTTTGTACATTATTGCACGTTAGTCGGAGGGCTCATGACAACATCAAGGCGTTCGAGTAAAGGGTTAATACACACAATGGCAGCTTGTAAGCCCATTTTACTTTTATGTGGCCTGTTATTGCTGGCCTCTTGTGCGACAAAACCCAAGCAAGATTATGATGTCAATTACGACTTCTCTGTACTCAAAACATTCAGTCAACTCACCGTAAAACAAACTGATGATCCTTTAACCGCTGACCGAATTAATGACGACATTAAGCAAACCTTACTTAACCAAGGTTATCTCTTTAGCGCCAGCAATGCTGATTTTGTAGTCAACTATGCCTTTATCACTGAAAACAAAGAAAAAGATTCAGGGCTTTCTATCGGCTTAGGTTCTGGAACTTGGGGCTCTAGTGGTGGGATAAGTCTTGGCACGAGTATCGGTATCCCGCTAGGCAGTAACACAGCTAAAACGCAAACTATTCAAATTGATATTATCGACCCAGCCGACAAACGCTTAATTTGGCGCGGCAATGGTCAGTACCACTTTGATCAAGGTGGCGAAGTTAAAGCACAAGGCATTAACCAAACTGTTGCCGCTATCTTGGCGCAATTCCCCCCGAAAAAGTAATCTACACTCTATTTTAGTTGCCGTTTATCCTTGTTGAACGGCGACTACTTTACATAGAAACGCCAGCTCTTCGAGCCGACTTAACACAAATATCTATTTAGCAATTTGCGACTACGCGGTAAACTAGCTATCACACTACTTTATTGACCTCGTTAAAATGACTACAGAAACATACAACCAAGCTTTATTAACCCTTGCGCTAGCTGGAATAGATGCCATAAATACCTCGGCATCACAACACAAAGCCGTCAGAACTGCAGCACAAGAAAGCCATTTTTTATGTAACTGGATGGTTGAGTCGTTAAAAACAAAACGCTTTTCGAAACTAATGGCCGACGACTTAACGGCCTGGATAAGTCAAGCTCGAAGTCAAGGTGCTGGGGCTCAACTTAAACAACGATTAACCTGTATTGCCGATCAATACCAACAAGTTAATAACAGTGCTATCGCCACTGGCACTGGGCTTAAAAACCTATTAACCGGACTCGCAGCACAAGAATGGGTGGTGGTAACCGATACCGACATTGATGCCAAATTGAAGATCAACAGTGACGGTAAATCAAGTTTAATAATCTCAGCAAAAGAATTTAATCAACACATTGTTGATGATAAAATTGTCAAACCAATCTCAATGTACATTCGTGGTGATGAAAAGTTGGTTGCACGGTTAGCATTAGAGCAAGGTGTATTACTCAGCCAAGGCAATAAAAAGACCTCATTGATCAAACATCATAAAACTTATGTATTAATACCTGATAACTTACACTCAAGTTTATGTTTACTGTGCCTTGATCTTTATTAAGCAGCGAAAATTGTTGTAGTATTAATAGAATATTAAAGATAAGGAGTCACCATGAAAAAAGGCTTTCTAGCACTCACCTGCTTGGTGATATTTTTTTGTGGTTCCACCGTTCAAGCGAGCACAGCACTTAAGTATAACGTCAATGCCTCCAGCAGTTGGGTGCCTTATTACATTGCTGGATCGGCTGAAAACCCAGGAATACTCGGCGAGCTGGTTCCGTTACTGCTTGCAAAGGCCAACATTGAAGTTGAAAAAAACAATTATCCTCCAAAAAGAACTAATTACGCCTTAGCGAATGGCTTACTAGACTTCGACTTTGTTAGCCCAAGCTGGTTTGAGGATCAAAAAGTAGGCGATAATTTTGTCTCATCGATAGCGATATTAGTCATTCAAGAAAACATTATCACTTTAGACAAAAATGCTCAAAAATGGCAAGACGTTAATCAGATTAAAGGTAAAAAAATAGGCACAATTCGTGGCTACCTTTACCACGACGATACAGAGTTTACTCGAGTTGATTTTACCTCTGAGAGAGAACTCATCAAGGCATTACATAAAGAGCGAGTTGAAGCGGTTATCTCTGGAGATTTACCCGCCTTGTATTGGGCAAAAAAACTCAATAGACCAGTCACCCTTGCCGCGATTCATTCAGAAGGCCACTTGGTCATGCGCCTTCGTAAAAAACATACTGCCTTATTACCACAAATTAATGCCGCTATTGCTGAATTTAACCAAAATGGCACCACTCAAAGCATTATCGAAAAATACACCAAGCAGGATGTGTTTAGTCGTTAATATGGGGTTAAAACGGATTAACGCTGTAACCTTCGCGGGCTAATACTGCATGTGCAGTTAACGCCGATAAAGCCATGTCAACACCCGGCAGCAAGTCATCAGGAGTAATGCCGTAATAGGCGGCTGTTTGACCACACACATAGAACTTAACCCCCTGTCTTACCAACTGCGCAATTAAATCCGAATTAGCATTCTTCTGCCCTGCATTCAACTGCTGATAAAAACTATCCTTGGTCATATCGCTAGCCGCTTTACCATGCACCACCATAGCAAGCGAAATGTCTTTCAGTTTAACCCCGGCTGCCACATGCATATTAATAAAGCGCGCCAAAGTATCAATACTAGAGTTTATTTCAGCGGGTTTAGCGGCTGTACCTAAATCAAAAGCAACGTTAAACTTCATGCCTGTTGGTATGGTTAAGCTGCTATTCACTTCGGCCACTTTTCCGTAGTCTTTAATCACTGGTCCCGGTTTAAAAGCCTCAATACCAGCGGTTGCCGTAAATGATGAACACGCTATTAATGTCAACACGGCCGATGTGATAACGCATCTACTCATTGAAGGTAAACTGATTTCCATTATGTTGATCTTCCTTATCTCTATTTTTATGATTACTCTAGCACAGATTAACGCTTAGGTTTTAGACCCTTGCTGAGTATAATGATGCGCTCAAAAACACCAAGAATGAATGATATGTCAATACGTCCAATTTACGCGACCGACTGGCCCGCTATTATGGCGATCCAAGCACAATGTTATGTTGAACTAGCGCCAGAGTCGCTTGGTGTTATGCAAAGTAAATGGCGAACGTCACCGACTAGCTGTGTCGTGTTTGAACGACAAGGTCGCGTTTTAGCTTATGCCCTTGTTCACCCTTGGCAACGAGGCGATGCCCCGTCATTGAATACCGAAATCAGTGGCCAGATTGACGCTAACTGCTGGTATTTACATGACATGGCCATTTCACCCAATGCACAAGGCATGGGAATTGGTAAACAACTCTTCACTTATGTTGTAAATCAAGCAAAAGCGTTGACGGTGAAGGGGATTGGACTGGTGGCCGTACAGGGTGCGCAAACGTACTGGCAACAACAAGGGTTTAAAGCGGACATCACATCAGCAAAACTGACACAATCACTAGATAGTTACCCTGATGGGGCATGTTATTTGTATTTACCCTTATTATAAAGGTTCCCCTCTAAGCCGCCAGCAGTCGTCACGACGGTTTTGTTAGCCAATACTTTTTATGATGTTTTTGTTTGCTATGGCGATGTTAAAACCTTAAACCGCAAGGATTAGCTTATTACAGCATTAGTCAGCAGGGGCATCGTATTATTTGAATATTTATTGCAAGTTCATGCCGATCAGCTTGGTTATACGTCGATGAACGTGGGATAATTGAAGATTGTGCATTAGATCATTACCCTATGGGTATTTGTCTCTTTTACCATTTGGCACCTAAAAATTCATAACGCTTAAGTCTTTGTCGGCAGATTGATGCCTTTAGGGTGCCGTATTGTTTACATTAAAAAATGAATTACATTAATTTCAGGAGTTCGCCATGGCGCGCCAAGTTATCTATACCTTTAAAGGCAAAACCAAAACTATCGCGTTTAGCTATGACATACATCATGATCTTTATGAAGCAGCAGCTCAAGCTGAAGGGATTGATTTAAAAAAGTTTTTAGCCATGGAGCAACAAGTTGCGTTAACGTCAAAAAAAGGCGCGAAAGCAGAGAAAGAATTTCGTAAAACTGAATTTGCACGTTTTGGTTTTACTAGCATCAAATTTGTTCGTGAAGATGATGAGGTTTAATCATTTTGGTTTACATAAGGACTCTCTATGTTGAATTCAGATCATGCTAATTTCCCTCGAGCCAGTTTTTTTCGACGTTTAGGTGCAATGACGTATGACTCAATGCTTGCTGTAGCCGTTTATATGTTTGCTGGCGCGGTTGGTTTTGCCGTTTTCTTGGGTCTGCAAAGTAGCGGACTTATCGCGATGAATGGTCACGAAGACGTGTCAGATTTGCTCAATAACACTCCGGTTTATCATGGACTTTATCAACTCTGGATAGCCATTTGTGTCGGCGGATTTTATGCCGTGTTTTGGAGCCGAGGTGGGCAAACATTAGGTATGCGAGCTTGGCGACTTAAAGTTCAACATCCCAATGGCCAAGACTTAAGTTTCATTACCGCCTGCGCTCGGGTAGTTTGGTCATTATTAGGTATTGGTAATCTGTGGATTATCATCAATGATGACAAATTAGCATTACAAGACATGATGACCCGTTCTGAGGTTGTGGTATTGTCAGTAGAAGCTAATCAAATGCGTAACTGGCGTGGCGCATAATCAATTGGCCTTTACCAATAACAAAATGGCAACCCAAAGGTTGCCATTTTTGCATCACAGTTTAATGTTCAAATTAACGTTTAGTTACTTACGAATATAATACAAAGCTAATCCAGTAAATAACATGCTGGGGGCAATTGCGCCAACCACCGCAGGTAACTCATACACTATGCTCATAGGACCAAATATCTCATTACTAATATAAAAGCTAAATCCTGCTACTACACCGAGTAACACACGAGCTCCCATGGTCACAGTACGTAACGGACCGAACACAAACGACAATGCCACTAACATCATCACTGCCACCGTTACTGGCTGCATAATCTTGCGCCACAGTGCCAGTTCATAACGACTCGGATCTTGTTGGTTGATTTTTAAATAATCCAAGTAGTCAATTAAGCCACTAATGGATAATGCCTCTGGTTTAACCGACACAACACTCAGCTTATCTGGGGTTAATGAAGACTGCCACACATCAGTATCAAGATGGTCGCGAATAACTCGGTCCTCTTTTACCGTGGTATTATCAACTGCAGATAGCTGCCAAGCATCGCCAATAAATTCGGCGGTTTTAGCATGGGTCACTCCGGTTAATTCTTGTTGATCGTTAAACTCATATAAGCGAATATCAATCAGAGTATTAACGTCTTTAACCTCACCGATATTAACGAATAAGTCACCATCTTTAGCCCAAATACCCCGATGTGATTTAATCAAACTGCCACCCGATATTTTAGTCGCTTGAAGTTCTTTAGCACTTTTTTCGGCAATAGGCGCGCCCCATTCACCGAGCGCCATGACCATGATCATTAATGGAACAGCCGTTTTCATTGCAGATTGGGTGATTTGTAAGCGCGACATACCAGAGACTTGCATCACCACTAACTCAGAGTTAGATGCCAGCATGCCCATACCAATTAACGCACCTAGCAGTACCGCCATAGGGAAAAACATTTCAATATCACGGGGCACTAAAAACAACACGTATATGCCAGCATCTAGCATGGTATAAGCACCACGCCCAACCAAACGCAGTTGATCAACCCACTTAATGATGCCTGACAACCCAGTCAAAATCAGTAAACACAAGCCTGATGTACTAACGATCATACGAGCAATATAAAGGTCTAGTATTTTCATGCAGTCACCTGCTTGCGTTTAAATAAACCCAGGAACTTCATCCCTGTCGGGCGTTCTTTAATAAGTAATAACAACCCTAATATCAACGCAAAGCCATGGATCCACCACATGCCTAAAAATTGCGGCACCACCTCATCTTGCAGGGCTTTTCGACCTGCAATCATTAATCCAAAGTAGCCCAAATAAAGCAAAATAGCGGGACCCATTTTAGCAAACTTACCCTGGCGGACATTAACCCGCGCTAACGGCACCGCAATTAACGTCAACAATGGGATCGCGATAGGGATAGCTAAGCGCCATTGAAATTCAGCTGCCGCTTCAGGTCCTGGAGTATCCAACAATTGATCAACTGGCATTGCAGATAATTTGCGTCGCCGCTCATCCACTTCTTGTTCTTTGATCTCCATTTTATAACCACCAAACTCAATTATTTGTAGTTCAAGTGATTTAGGGCTGCCTTGATAGCGGAAGCCTTTTTCGAGCTGTAATTGCTGGCTGCCAAAATCATCTTCAATCACTCGACCTTTGTTAGCCACCACAATATTAGTTAAGCCATATTCGTCTTCAGGATCGGGAAGTTGTGCAACAAATACTTTATCCAAAGTGTTGTCTTTATTTATTTTTTCAACAAACAATACCGCTCGCCCATTCGGGCTTGCTTGAAAGCGACCTTGGGTTAATGCCGCTAATCCGGCTTCGGATTGGGCTTTTTCTAAGACCTGGTTTTGACGTTCTTCCGCCCAAGGGCCGACATAAACAGACAAATAAGCGGTAAACAATAAATTGCCAATCGCAAGTAATAAGGTTACTCGAGTGACATACCATTCACTCACGCCAACACCATGCAGTACCACCATTTCATTTTCGGCATACATTCGCCCATGGGCCAACAATATCCCTAAAAAGAAACTCAGCGGCAACACTAACACCGTTAATTGAGGCAAATTTAAGCCTAATAATGTCATCACCAAGGAAGCCGGGAATTCACCATCAGAGGCATCAGCTAACACGCGCACAAACTGTTGACTGATAAAAATAGTTAACAGCACTAAAAGTACTGAGAATTGCGCTTTTAAAACTTCACTAATAAGATATCTAAATACAATCACAAGTAGGATCCGGTGGCTAAACTTATCTTTTTACTGGTATCAGAGCAACTTTCATGTAAACTGTCTACTTTCAGCAGTTTTGCTAGTTTTCTGACCAGCGCGTAAGGTGCTTTGGGGTCATGGTTAACATCTATTTTGGCTGTCAATTTACGCCTTTTTTTCGTTAATAATCCCAAACAGCTATCACCTTTTCGTTGATTATATGCCAGATGGCCTAATGCAAACATTATCTAATAAATATAGTAATTTGTCTTTAAGAATCTAGGAGTGCTCATGGAGTTTAGCGTAAAAAGCGGTAGCCCCGAAAAGCAACGTTCAGCCTGTATCGTTGTCGGAGTATACGAACCCCGCCGTCTGTCTGGTATCGCAGAGCAATTGGATAAAATAAGTGAAGGTTACATTAGTAACCTACTTCGTCGTGGTGACCTTGAAGGTAAACCGGGTCAAATGTTGCTACTGCATCATGTACCAAACGTACTAAGTGAGCGCGTTTTACTGGTTGGTTGTGGCAAAGAGCGTGAGTTAGATGAACGCCAATACAAACAAATTATCACAAAAACCATCAGTACCCTCAATGAAACCGGTTCAATGGAAGCAGTGTGCTTCTTAACTGAACTGCATGTCAAAGGCCGCGACACCTACTGGAAAGTTCGCCAAGCCATTGAAAGTACTAGGAATAGCCTGTATTCATTTGATGCCTTAAAAACCCGTAAAGACGAAACTCGTCGTCCATTACGTAAAATGGTATTTAACGTGCCAACACGCCGCGAATTAACCATTGGTGAGCGCGCAATTGAACACGGAACCGCAGTGTCAGCGGGTATGCATTTATGTCGAGACGTGGCCAACATGCCACCTAACATCTGTAATCCAGCCTACTTAGCGTCCCAAGCTCGTCAAATGGCTGAAGTGCATGAAAACCTCACTGTCACGACTATTGGTGAAGAGCAAATGGCTAAGTTAGGCATGAACGCTTATCTTGCCGTAGGCCGCGCAAGCAGCAATGAATCGATCATGACCGTGATGGAATATCAAGGCGCAGTCGACAGCACTGAAAAGCCAATTGTCCTTGTCGGTAAAGGGTTAACCTTTGATTCTGGCGGAATTTCATTAAAACCTGGCGAAGCCATGGATGAAATGAAATACGACATGGGTGGCGCGGCAGGTGTTATTGGCACCATGAAAGCATTATGCGAAATGAAACTGCCTATTAACGTCATTGGCATATTAGCGGGTTGTGAAAACATGCCTGCGGGCAATGCCTATCGCCCAGGTGATATTTTAACCACTATGTCAGGTCAAACGGTTGAAGTGCTTAACACTGATGCCGAAGGTCGCTTAGTATTATGTGATGTATTAACCTACGTTGAGCGCTTTGAACCTGAATTAGTCATTGATACTGCAACCTTAACGGGTGCCTGTGTTATTGCCCTTGGTAAGCACGCTTCTGGTTTATTCAGTTCGCATAACCCGCTTGCACACGAAATGCTAAATGCTGGTGAGCAAAGTGGTGACCGCGCATGGCGCATGCCGTTATGGGATGAATATCAAGACATGCTAGACAGCCCATTTGCCGACATGACTAACTTAGGCGGCCGTCCTGCAGGGTCGATTACTGCCGCATGTTTCTTATCTCGCTTTACTAAGAAGTACAATTGGGCGCATTTAGATGTCGCAGGTACTGCTTGGAACAGCGGCGCGAATAAAGGATCTACCGGTCGTCCGGTACCGATTTTAAGCCAATTCTTAATTAATCGCGCTGGTGTTGAAATTAGCGAATAAGCATTGTTAGTGCGTGATACGCAAATAAAAAGGGTAAAGCATCATGCTTTACCCTTTTTTTGTATCTCGATAGCGCAAATCAAACAATGCTAAACCATAACTTGGATTCAAATAATAAGCCCTTTTATCGCGCGGTAAGCCTAGGCTAACCATTGACGATGTAATTGCTCACTATCACCTAAATAATCTAACACCCAGGCGAGTGCTGGCGACATTTGCTCATCATTCCATGCTAAGCAACAAGGGCTAGGTTGTTTAACGGTGCACAGCACTTTACTGACTAATTTACCGGACTCGATTAACGGTGCAGCCAAATGTTCAGGCATGTACCCTACCCCTAAGCCTTCGACAAAACAGTTGATTGCACTGTGCCAATCCGGTACCACTAAACGCCGTTGATTATTGAGCAACCAATCAATTCGTTTAGGGATCTCTCGCGAGGTATCTTCAAGACAAATAGACGGAAAATCACGTAACTCATCATCCACTATAAGCCGTGTAATATTCGCCAATGGATGATCAGCACTCACCACAAATAACCAATCAATATCCCCCATATGAGTGAATTTAAATGACCCATCAACTGGATTTGCAGTTGTCGCACCAATAGCGATGTCACTGCGCCCTGTGGCGAGCGCTTCCCATACACCATTAAATATTTCAATCCGAATAATCAGCTCAACATCCTGAAACTTTCTGTAAAAGTCAGCGATTAAGGCATGCACACTGTCGGTTCTGGCAATATTATCCAGCGCAATAGATAACGAAGGCTTCCACCCATTTGCCACTCGTTGAGTGTCTCTTTTCATCAGCGCCATATCGTTAAGAAACTGGCGAGCTTTAGCGACAAAATGTTTTCCTGCCGGGGTTAGGCTGACACTTCTATGATGGCGAATAAATAACTCAACCCCAAGCTCAGTCTCAATTTGTTTAACTGAATAACTAATCGCAGACGGCACCTTATGCAGTTTTTTGGCTGCCGCGGTAAAACTGCCTGTTTGGGCAACAACATCGATTAATTCAAAAATGTGCTGTGAAAGCATATCAATTTGCTCATTATAAAATGTACCTTAACAGCACTAGATGAATAACATCTTCGGCTGAGGTAATACTGGTTTCAAGTGATCATACTCAATTCCACTCACTCCTTGCAATCAAATTTTTTGATAGCTGCCTTCAAAATTAAACGTTTCCAGCTAATTTAGTAAGCCATTAAACTAGCAGGCTTTATTGACCAGACGAAAATATTTATGCCTAATTTTAGCAACAACAACATAATAATCAACAATAAAGAAACAAACATAACATTTTACTTGTTCCTGTTTTATTTAGCCTTGCTGAGTATGTTGGGATTTATTGCAACCGACATGTACCTCCCTGCATTCAAATCTATTGAATGGACATTTAATGCTAACACTTCTGAGGTGGCCATATCATTAACCAGTTTTTTGGCAGGCCTTGCTATTGGACAGTTATTATACGGGCCATTAGTTCATAAAATAGGTAAGCGGAATTCACTCTTTGTTGGGCTAAGTCTGTTTATGTTGGCAAGCGCACTCATTGCGAACAGTGAAACCATAATGATGATGAATATTGCGCGCTTCTTCCAAGCCATCGGCGCTTGCAGTGCAGCAGTGATCTGGCAAGCAATAGTGATTGAACAATACCCCGCCGATAAAGCTCAAAATATTTTCTCTAATATTATGCCTTTGGTCGCTTTATCTCCGGCATTAGCGCCCATTGCTGGCGCATTGATACTCAATAATTTTGGCTGGCGTGCAGTGTTTATTACCTTATGTGTTATCGCCGTAATATTAATCGCTATGACACATTTTTTTGTACCTAAAGAGCCTATTCGTTTACACAAAAATAAGTCCCATATCCGCTATCAACAATTATTAGCCAACACACGTTACTTAGGTAATGTCATCATTTTTGGTGCCTGTTCGGGTGCGTTTTTCGCTTACTTAACCCTATGGCCTGCGGTGATGGAACAATATGGTTACGCCGCAACTGAAATTGGATTAAGTTTTATTCCCCAAACCATCATGTTTATTGTCGGTGGCTATTCCGGTAAGTTACTTATTCGACAGTTTGGCACCAAAGCCAGCCTACGCTATTTACTAATTTTATTTGGTTTTTGTGTTGTTGCCATTTTTGTATCAAGTGTGATCCTCGATACTAAAACAATATTACCGCTTATGGTTGCATTCTCATTGCTAGCAGCAAGCAATGGCGCTATTTACCCTATTGTGGTCAATAATGCCCTCCAAGAATTCAGCAATAACGCATCCAAAGCGGCAGGATTGCAAAACTTTCTCCAAATCAGCATCGCTTTTGGGGCATCAAGTCTGGTTGCCGTTTGGGCAAGCTCTGGCGATAACGCGATTGGTTGGGGAATTCTAGCCTGTTCAGTACTGGTTGCTGTAGGCCTCTTTATTAAAAGTCATGATTCTTGGGCGCAAATAAACCAGCATTTCACGTTTCCGGATCCAGCAAGATTATCTCAAGCAACCACTAAGGATGATGAATAAACACCCCATAGCGATAAAATAAGCCATTCAATGATGAGGTTATATTCTTATTTATAATCTCATCATATTGAGGTTTATTGATTAAACAAATTATCGCTTGCTCTAATATTCACAATCCATAAATCCGTCTATTTGACAATGGCCCCAGAGCGTCACAGAAAACCAATCATGGCTGCGATTTATATTGGATTAATGAGCACCATCAACTCGCATTGTGGCTGTAATACCAAATCCTGCTCATTATCGGCTAAGTCAGCGAGTCACTTAGGGGAAATTCAATAAATATCAACTCACGTCCCCATTAACCCGCAGCCGATTTTAGTGTAAACTCGTGCTCAACTTATTAACCTGTCAAAAGCATCACCACATGACTCAAGCCTTGTTTTACCTTATGCCTGATAATCATAATCAAATGAGTGCATTAGATGCGGTTTATTTGGCTGCATGCAGGTTAGCAGAACAAGAATATCGCCAACAAAAAACCGTCTACATTCACTGTGAAAACAAGCAGCAAGCGTATGCCATTGACGAATTACTGTGGCAATTTGAGCCTAATGCCTTTGTGCCTCACAACTTAAAAGGCGAAGGTCCGGTGACCGGTGCACCTGTCGAAATTGGTTTTGACACCCTAGGGCCAAATAAAAGTCGCCAAGTTCTGATTAATCTTGCAGACCACATGCCCAGTTTTGCGGTAAACTTGGCCCATATTATCGATTTTGTCGCTAATGATGATGAACTCAAGCGGATTGCCCGCAATCGCTATCGTCAATACCAGAATGTTGGCATTACGCCCAGCACTCAAGCATTAGCTGAATAAACACTCAATTTAGATAGAGAACATAACGCTCCTATGGAAAAAACATACAACCCAAAGTCTATCGAACAGGCCCTTTACCAAAACTGGGAAGAGCAAGGTTACTTCAAGCCGCATGGCGATGAATCTCAAGGCAATTATTGCATCATGATCCCGCCACCGAACGTAACCGGTAGCTTGCACATGGGACATGCCTTCCAAGACACCATCATGGACACGCTTACTCGTTATGAACGCATGAAAGGTAAGAATACCTTATGGCAAGTGGGTACCGACCACGCTGGTATCGCCACCCAAATGTTGGTTGAGCGTAAACTTGAAGCCGAAGAAGGTAAAACACGCCATAATTTAGGCCGTGATGCCTTTATTGATAAAGTGTGGGACTGGAAAGAACAGTCTGGTGGCACCATCACCAAACAACTACGTCGCATGGGCGCATCGGTTGATTGGGATCGCGAACGTTTTACCATGGACCAAGGCTTATCAAAAGCGGTTCAAGAAGTGTTTGTCCGTCTATACGATGACGAACTTATTTATCGTGGTAAGCGCCTAGTTAATTGGGATCCAAAGCTTCACACCGCCATTTCAGATTTAGAAGTTGAAAATAAAGAGAAGCAAGGCCACATGTGGCACTTCCGCTTTCCTTTAGCCCAAGGCGCATTAACTCGCGATGGTAAAGACTACCTAGAAGTCGCCACCACGCGTCCTGAAACCATGTTAGGTGACAGCGCAGTAGCCGTGCATCCAGATGACGAACGTTATCAGTCATTGATCGGTAAGTTTGTGCTATTACCTATCGTTAACCGCTTAATTCCAATTGTTGCTGACGATTATGTCGACATGGAATTTGGCACAGGCTGCGTAAAAATCACTCCAGCCCATGACTTTAACGACTATGAAGTTGGCAAGCGT
Source organism: Shewanella sp. CAL98-MNA-CIBAN-0140 (assembly GCF_040309905.1). Taxonomy (NCBI): domain Bacteria; kingdom Pseudomonadati; phylum Pseudomonadota; class Gammaproteobacteria; order Alteromonadales; family Shewanellaceae; genus Shewanella; species Shewanella sp. CAL98-MNA-CIBAN-0140. Next base: position 15,202 of record NZ_JBEOPI010000019.1, on the reverse strand, counting down.
CATCAACTGCCTATGTACAACATCTTTACCTTAGATGCCTGTGTCCGCGGTTTTGTAGAAGTAGTTAATACCGACGGCACACCAAACAAAGACGTCGAAATTGCGCTACCTGAACGTTATGTTGGCCTTGATCGTTTTAAAGCCCGTGATGCTATTGTGGCTGAATTTGACAGCTTAGGTTTACTTGAAAAAGTCGCTCCGCACGGCTTAAAAATACCTTATGGCGATCGCTCAGGCGTAGCAATTGAACCCTTATTAACCGATCAGTGGTATGTGGCCGTTCAATCAATGGCAAAAACAGCCATTGAAGCCGTGGAAAATGGCGACATCAAGTTTGTGCCCCAGCAATACGAGAATATGTACTTTTCGTGGATGCGCGATATTAAAGACTGGTGTATTTCACGCCAACTTTGGTGGGGACACCGTATTCCAGCTTGGTACGACGAGAACGGTAAAGTCTACGTTGGCCGTAACGAAGCTGAAGTACGCGCTAAGCACAAGTTTGCAGATTCTGTGGTATTACGCCAAGACGATGACGTATTAGATACCTGGTTCAGCTCGGCATTATGGACCTTCTCAACCTTAGGTTGGCCAGACAATTTAGAAGATTTAAAAACCTTCCACCCAACCGATGTGTTGGTCACAGGTTTTGATATCATCTTCTTCTGGGTTGCGCGGATGATCATGATGACCATGCACTTCATTAAAGATGAAGACGGCAAACCTCAAGTACCTTTTAAAACGGTGTACGTGACCGGGCTTATCCGTGATGAAGCCGGTAATAAGATGTCAAAATCCAAAGGCAACGTGCTTGATCCATTAGACATGATTGACGGTATCGACCTTGAAACCTTGGTCGCTAAGCGGACTGGCAACATGATGCAGCCACAATTGGCGGCAAAAATTGAGAAAAGTACCCGTAAAGAATTTGCCGATGGCATTGAAGCTCACGGTACCGATGCACTGCGCTTTACCTTAGCGGCAATGGCATCAACCGGGCGTGACATCAACTGGGACATGAAACGTCTTGATGGTTACCGCAGTTTCTGTAACAAATTATGGAACGCGTCACGTTATGTGTTAATGAATACGGAAGTGCAAACCAATCCAGATAGCGATGAAGCTGGTGAGCCTTTAGATTGCGGTCAACTGTTAGTTGATGGCAAACCGGGTGCGATGGAATTGTCATTAGCCGATCGCTGGATCATTGGTTTGTTTAATCAGACCGTGAAAACAGTTGAAGATCACATGGCCGCTTACCGTTTTGATTTAGCCGCTAACACTTTATACGAGTTCACTTGGAATCAATTCTGTGACTGGTATTTAGAATTAACCAAGCCTGTTATGCAAAACGGCACTGAAGCGCAAATGCGCGGCACACGCCATACGTTAGTCAATGTGCTTGAAAAAATGCAGCGTCTAATGCATCCATTTATGCCATACATTACCGAAACGATTTGGCAACGCGTCAAACCGTTAGCTGGCGTAACGGGTGATACCATCATGCTGGCATCGTTCCCAACGTATCAAGCAGATCAAGTCGATGCGACCGCAATGGCGGATCTGGAATGGGTTAAGCAAGTCATTGTCGCAGTACGTAATATTCGTGCTGAACTCAATATCGCCCCGTCTAAGCCGCTTAATGCACTGCTTCGTGACGTGAGCTATGAAGATCGCATTCGTCTTGAAGCAAACCAAACATTCTTTACCAGTTTGGCTAAACTTGAGTCAATGACCATTTTAGCCGAGGGTGAAACGGCACCGATGTCGACCACTCAGTTTGTCGGCAATATGGAACTATTAATCCCAATGGCAGGCTTAATCGATGTCGGCGCTGAATTGGCCCGTATCGACAAACAGCTTGAAAAGCTTGCTCAAGAGATAGCCCGCATTGAAGGCAAATTATCTAACCAAGGCTTTGTTGCTAAAGCACCTGCTGCGGTTATTGATAAAGAGCGGGCAAAAATGGCCGATTTGACTCGTGACATTGAAAAATTAAACGAACAAAAAATCGAACTGGCCAAAATAGAAGCATAATCAATAAAATACCATTAGAAACAAAAACCAGCGATGCATCGCTGGTTTTTTATTTCGCACGAAACTGAAACGTTGATTTCTCAATTTACATTTTTGGTGTATAAGCTTCGGCCAATATCACCATTCTATTTAATGGGTCAAAACCATGTCTGATAAATTCTTTTTTAAAGGTCGTAAAACACCTAAACCCGCTTATGGTGAAAGTGGTTATAACACCAAGCGCACAGCAAAACCGGGGACGGAAGCTTTACCGCTAATATTGTCAGTCCAAACCGAAGCTCGCCAACATGAAGTGGCGGCAATGGTTGCTGAACAACAGCTATTGGCTAATATCACCATTAATGCAGACAAACCTGAAAACATTATTGAATTAACCGGTGTTTTGAACAAACCTAAAACGGTAAAGTTTGACGCTAAGCCTAACCGTAACGATGTATGCATCTGTGGCAGTGGAAAAAAGTACAAAAAGTGTTGTGGTGCATAAATCACCATACTGAGGTGAACGTCCCTTAGTGGGATATTTATCAATAAAACATTAAAGTGGGTCTTAGGATCCGCTTTTTTTATTGATTTTGGATATTTCCCCAGAACTTAGGTAAAGTGTCAGCCTTTGTTATAAAAATGATATAGAACATAAAATAAAAGGGTGACCTATGAGCACTAATTCACATTCAGGCAACGATCTGAGTGAAGTAAAACAGTTGGGCATGTGGGCCGCGATATCCAGTTTAGGCTATATTTTTTGGCTTGTAGGTGGCATGGAACTGGTAGAGCGTATTGCCTATTATGGCGTCAAAGCCAGTGCGGGTTTATATGCTAAAACGCCAGTATCTGAAGGCGGACTAGGCATCAACTTAAGTGACTATGGTCTAATCGTGTCAGTCTGGGCGTTACTGCAAACCTTCATTCCAGTGCTAACTGGCGGCATATCTGACCGAGTAGGCTACAAAGAAACCATTTTCGTTTCAACCATAGTCAAAATTTGTGGTTATTTAACCATGGCTTTTTTCCCTAGCTTTTGGGGATTTCTCGCCGGCGCCATGTTGCTAGCTATTGGCACCGGAGTATTTAAACCGGGCATTCAAGGTACCTTGGTGCTGTCTACTAATCGTAATAACACCTCCATGGCTTGGGGCATTTTTTACCAAGTGGTTAACATAGGTGGTTTCTTAGGCCCATTAGTTGCGGTGCACATGCGCCAATTGTCTTGGGACAATGTGTTTTTTGCTTGTGCGGCGATTATCTCATTTAACTTTTTATTTTTACTCGCTTACAAAGAACCGGGAAAGGAAGACCGACTTGAACGCACCCGTCAAGTAAAATCCGGCGAAGTGAAACAAGAAGCGTTGTGGAAAGATGCCCTTAAAGAACTGAAAAAGCCAATAGTGATTTACTACATGTTAGTGTTTGCCGGTTTTTGGTTTTTATTTAACTCATTATTTGATGTGCTACCTATCCACATTGCTGAATGGGTTGATACCAGCGTCATTGTTACCTCGTTATTTGGTCCAGAAGGCACTAGCAATGGCATATTACAATTTTGGTTGGGGCTGAGTAACGACGGTACCAAAGTGATGCCAGAAGGCATGCTCAATCTCAATGCCGGGATGATCATGACCACTTGCTTTATTGTCGCGGCACTCACCGCTAAATATCGCATTACCACCACCATGTTTGTCGGCTGTTTACTGAGTATTTTAGCCATTGCCTTAGTCGGTGCTTTTAATGCGGCTTGGATGATTGTACTGGCTATTGCCATGTTTTCCGTCGGTGAAATGATGATTAGCCCTAAGAAAAATGAATTTATGGGCAATATCGCGCCAGAAGGTAAAAAAGCCATGTACTTAGGCTTTGTGATGCTACCTCAAGGCATAGGTTGGACTTTAGAAGGTTATTTCGGCCCAAAGCTTTATGACATATACGCCTCAAAAGAGCGTATTGCCCGTGAAGTCTTATCAGATAATGGTATGAGCTTAACCGATATAGCCAACATCCCCCAAGGTGAAGCCTTTAGTCGCTTAGTCAGTTCTACGGGACAAGATCCCCAAGTTCTCACCCAAGCCCTCTATAATGCCAACAACATCGGCATGGCTTGGTATATTATTGCGGTTATTGGTATTACTTCGGCGGTAGGGATTTTCATCTACGGTAAATGGTTATTAAGGATGCAGCGCCAACAAGTCGCTTAGTTCATCGTGTGCAATTTGTTAGCATCAGCAACTGATTTAGCAAAAGGGAGGCAGCAATGCCTCCCTTTTGCTATCCACAACAAAATAACAATAAATGGTCATCAAGTTGCCATACCAACGCCATTAATTAACTATTCGGTTTACGACCAAATCACTAGCAAATCACTAGCAAATCACTAGCAAATCACTAGCAAATCACTAGCAAATAGTAAACCATAAGCGAAATACCGCACTCGACAAAACGGCAACCTCAATGATTTTCTGAGCAAAAAGTCCCGACTAAGTGTCCAAAAAGAAGTCTGACCAATAAGTCGCTATCGAATACAGCAACAAACCACGATACTAAGATACTAGGATACTAGGATACTAGGATTATGCAGCTCACCTAAAATACAATTAACACCCATTGAATGACTCATAAATGGCTACAAATCGAACCGCTGACATCGGCAGAATGTGCAGGAGAGTGAAGCTGATAGTCATTATCGACGTGGTATCTATCGTCGAGGTATTTATCGTCAAGGTCTTTAGCGACCGGGTGTTTTTCGCGGCTTTTGTTGCCGTGACATTGTCGCTAGAAAAACATTAATAACCGATAGTCATAGAGTACTTATTACTTGATCCAGCTGCACTGAGTTACAAAAAATCAATTAAAAAAATCAGTTAAAAAAACAGGGAGGCATTGCGGCCTCCCTGTTACTGACGTTGTGACGTTCTTAATTGATGATTAACACCTTATCTTAATAACTAGTCCGCTGCAGCTGAGTGAACTTTATCAATACCGTAAGTTTTACCTTCAGCATGACAAGTCGCACATGATTCAATTGGCACAGCATCTGCTGAGGTGATGTTATCACCAAAGACTGTCGCGCCATTACTCTTAAAGTGAGAAAGAGCAGCAGCGCCAGAGTGAGCGTGACAGCTACGACATGCTTCAGAGACTGGGGAGATAAACTCGCCAGGAACACCATCAAATTGATTCACATCGACTTCAATTGAAGTTCTACCTGAGGTTAATGCGCCAGTGCCAGAGAAGAATGGCATAGCATCTCCTGCAGCATTGGTCTCTTTATGACACGCTTGGCAATAGGTTTGCACAGCAGGATAGTTAACTAACTCGCCATCTGTGTCTAAGTAAATGCCAGCACCTTCATCATCTGCAAACAAGCCACTGTGAAAACGGTGAGCAACAGTGGCTAAATCACGGTTGTAAAACTCTAGGCCTTCAATTACTGCAAACGTCGGTTTACCATCAGCATCTACACCTGATTGCTTATAAACATCACTATGGAAAGAACCGGCATAACTGTTGTTATGGCAATCTGCACATTGGGTAAAGTTAGTCACACCATGGTTAGGTGATTTAACGTGAGACAAATTGTCATGACAAGCATTACATTTTGCTTCATCAGCCGTTGTACGGTCGTTACCCACCTGTGTAGGTGAACTATAAGCGGTCAATGCAGGGCTGACAAAACGTAAGTTATCAGTAGTTTCAACACCTGTTGTAGCAACAGCATCAAACTTAAAGAACTTAGTAACAATGTTAGCCGGAACCGCGACATCACAAGCACCCGTGTCGGTACCAGCACCATCAGCTAACATAGTATTGATAACAATCATGTCAGTTGTAGTGTTGCCACACATGTTCATTTCAGAAGACACTGAAAGTGTTTTGCCACCAAGTGGAGTCATGGCAACGTCTTTGGTTAAGGTTAACTTACCACCTAGAACCATAAACATTTCTGGATTATCTTTCGTATTAATACTTAATCCACGTACATAGTCACCATTGCCATCAAGTGTACCGATTAAGATATCATCACCTGATTGGAATTTATTTAAGTACTGGGTTAAATCAGTAGCATCAGCCGCAACCACACCATTTAATGTTACATCAATGATGACAGTTAATAGGTCTGCAGCCACTTCAGCAGAAGCTACGTTTAAGACTAAGCCATTTTCAAAAACGTCACGGCGATCAACACCATGTGCCTGGATTGGGCTTAAACTACCTGCGCCATGACAGCCAGAACAAACCGCATCACTTGACGGTACAATGCCTCTATGGTTTTCACCGGTCGCTAAGTTCACATTTACGTGACAAGACAAACAGGCTTCAGCATAAATATTGTCATTCCACTGGGTGCCATTATCATGACAAACAGTACATTCATTTAGCTCAGCAGGAAATCCAATGCCACCAAACTCTGCTTTGGCTTCGCCAGTAAGCGCGTCAACAATATGGTGGCCCGCGTGAATGGTGTGGATCATAGCGTTGAAGTTAGCATTAAAGCCTTTTTCAGGATCGTCTTGTCCACCTGCATAAGCAGGGTTATGACAAGCGACGCAGTTTTCAACTTTTTGGTAATTACCATGGGCACCAATGTTGGCAATACGCATATCGGTATCGGCGTAACCTTCCATTGGACTGTGACATTGAATACATGCCGCATTAGACACAGCATCTTTTGCTGACACTGCAGGTTCGCCAGTAGCAGGAATAAAATCAAGAGGAGTCGATAAAATCTTACCACTTACCCCTGAACCATCAGCCATCACAACATCATAAGCACGAATAAACACCCGCGCTAAGTCATTAACATCGCCACTGGCTAATACCACAGGCGCGTTACCATCGTGTGCCCAAGTACCAGTATAAGTACCAGGATTGGCGGCATCCTCAACTAATGTACACGCATCAACTACAGCGCCGCCTCGCGCTTCAGCAGTACCCGTTAAGGTACAATACATGCTGCTGCCAAAATCATTGGCAAGTGTATGGTTTGTCCATAACATGGGTGCGCCAGTATCTGTCATATTAGCAGACTGGCTAGTCACATATAAGGCAACTCTTTCAAGTCCAGAGAAGGGAACGCCAGCGGCATTTTTTGCAGTAAATGTAAGCGTAAATGGATCCGCACCAACGACGACAATATCTGCTGGAGCCAGTGTAATGTTTAAGTCAAATGCATTTTCAACGCTTGTTGCAACCGAACCAGCGGGAGTACCCGGAGCGCCATCAGCACCCGGAGCACCATCAGCACCATCGACACCATCACTGCCGTCAGAGCCACAACCTGTCACAGCCAAAGCTGCCATAAACGCTGCAGCCAATAATGTTCTATTATATTTTTTCATCTTAAATCCCCCGATTTAGATTTGTTGATTAGCAGACTTAAAATAGAAGCAAATAGACCATAACACCCACAATATGTTTCAATTATGTGACCGATGTTGCAAGCTAGTTAACTAAAATAGTAATTTCAGTCTTAAGTCTCCGTAAATAAGTCGCCGTAAAATGGAATCGCCAGTGTCATATCATATAAATCTAAACAGGAGTTTGTAGAGGGGAAAATTGATGTGCGAGGAAGAAACAAAAATTTATAGCTAACCAATTGAATTATAACTATTAAGAAAATGTAACTAGTAAGCAAATGTAACTAGTAAAAGTACACTTAAGTACACTCAGGTACAAAAAATCAATAAAAAAGAGGGAGACATTGCTGTCTCCCTCTTGGTTTCTTACTTTCTTAAGTGATGATTAAGAAGTTTTCAATATCTAGTGAGCTGCACCAGCGTGAACTTTATCAATACCGTAAGTTTTACCTTCAGCATGACATGTTGCACACGATTCGACTGGTAGGTTAGACGTAGATGATGGAGCACCATCAACTATTGCACCATTGCTCTCGAAATGCGCCATCGCAGCGGCATCAGAGTGAGCGTGACAAGTACGGCATGCTTCAGCAACTGGACTGATGAACTTAGTAGCACCACCATCAACAGCAATTGCACGCTTACCAGAGGTCAGGCCACCATCAGCAGCGAACAGGTTCACACCGTCTTTATGACAAGCTGCACATTGAGTTGCTACCGCAGGGTAACCTTGAGTTTCCATATCAGCATCAAGATGGATTGCAGGGAAACTACGGTTGTCGTCCCATAAGCCACTATGGAAACGGTGAGCTACCGCAAAGATGTCGCGAGTGTTGTAGTTTAGACCTTCAATCGCTTTGAAGATTGGAGCACCGTCAGCATCAACTTCGTCAGTTTTATACTCTGGTTGTGGATGATAAGAACCGCCCCAAGTATCATTATGACAACCAACACATTGGTCAAAACGCTCATTACCGTAATGCTTAGCGATACCTAGCGATGTATGACAAGTATTACACTTGGCTTCATCTGCGGTAACACGCATTGGGTCACTTAAACGAGAGATGGTTGCGCCGCTACCGTCAGCATTGGCAAGATTCCAATACGTTGGAGCCATAGTAATTGCAACATATCCGACATCGTATTGTGCTTCACCACTTGCATCTAGACATTCGATTAACATGCCTTTTGAATCAGTACACACTGAGAAACGAGGAGTAATCGCAATGCTCTTAGCGTCGAGGTCATAGTTGGCTACTTGAGTAACAACTAACTTGCCACCCGCTGCAACAGTACCATTTAGATTGACTGACTCACTGCCATAGTAAGTACCATCGGCATTGACATAGCCCGTCTTCATTTCGTCGTACTTAGTGAACTTGGTAAACTCGAAGCCATCAGCAACAGGAGCGCCATCAACAGTCACATCAAATGTCACAATGATTTCATCTTGTACTTCATCATGCTCAGCAGTTACTGTGCCATCCCAACCTGTGGCCGCTGGAATAGTAACTGTTACAGCATCTTCAGTATAAGAAACAGAACTAACCGCAATCTCAATTGAATCTGTCGCCATTGCACGCACGCCAACATTATGCGCCTGCACAGGACTTAAACTACCCGCGCCATGACAACCAGAACAAGCGGCGTCACTTGAAGGCACAATGCCCTTATGACCGTCACCAGTCTCTAAGTCAACATTTACGTGACAAGACACACAAGCTTCAGCATAAACGTTGTCGTTCCACTGGGTGCCATTATCATGACAAACAGTACATTCGTTTAGCTCAGATGGGAAACCAATTTCTCCCCATCCTTCTTTTTTAGCGTCGCCAGTCAATGAGTCAGCAATATGATGACCAGCATGGATGGTGTGGATCATGGCATTGAAGTTTGCATTAAATCCTTTTTCAGGATCATCCTGTCCACCCGCATAAGCTGGGTTATGACAAGCGACACAGTTTTCAACTTTTTGATAATTATGGTGAGCACCAATGTTGGCAATACGCATATCAGTATCAGCGTAACCTTCCATTGGGCTGTGACATTTAATACAAGCAGCATTAGACACAGCATCTTTTGCAGAAACAGCAGGTTCGCCAGTAGCAGGAATAAAATCAATCGGCGTTGATAAAACCTTATCACTTATATCTGTACCGTCAGCCATGGCAACATGATAGGCACGGATCATCACACGGACTAAATCGTTAGCATCGCCATCGGCTAATACCACTGGGGCATTACCATCATGCTCCCAAGTACCAGTATAAGTTCCAGGATTGGCTGCATCTTCAACTAATGTACACGCATCAACTTCGGTCCCACTCCATGTTTTGGCTGTCCCCGTTAACGAACAATACATGCTGCTACCAAAATCATTGGCAAGGGCATGGTTGGTCCATAACATTGGCGCACCAGTATCTGTGGTATTGGCTGATTGGCTGGTCACATATAAGGCAACTTCATCAAGTCCCGAATATGGCACATCCGCTCCGCCAGTACCTTTAGCTGTCACGGTAAATTTAACGTTAAATGTCTCGGTACCCACAACAACAATTTCTTTAGGATCCAGTTGTAAGTTAAAGTCATAGGCATTTTCAACTGTAGTAACAGTTAACCCTGCTGAAGTACCATCAGCACCAGCAACGCCATCAGTACCAGCAGCACCCGGAGCACCATCACTGCCGTCAGAGCCACACCCCGTCACACCCAACGCTGCAATTAATGTTGCAGCAAGTAAAGTTTTATTATATTTCTTCATTTTAAATCCCCCGATTTAAATTAGTTAGTTTTACCCATACAAAGTAAAAGGAAACAGACATAAATGCTTGCTTGCTGTAACAAACCTGTGAACCTTGGTTGTAAATTCGTTAACAGGAATCAGTAGTTTCAGTTTTAAATATCCGCAAAAATAAAACTGGCAGTTTTACTTTCAGTAATCCTAAAGAGGTACCTAATGAACTAGAGGCAAGTAGCAGAACAATGAAATACAGACAAAAACACCTAAAACATTGAATTTAGAGGGTTTAATATTTAAAAAAAAGATCCAACTGACAAACCTCGTCGAGTTGAATCTCATTTAAAACTCAATTAAAGTTCACACCAACAATGACTTAGTGATATCTATTATCATTTGTTTGGTTTTTAAAGAATAACGACGGTAATGCTCTGCACGCTCAATTAAGCAGTAACTGGGCATAGGCATGACCGTATTAAGCTTATTAAATTCGCTACTAGGAAGTCTTTCAACCCGTAGATGAGGGATTTTTTCGGCAACAGACGCTTCATTACAAATCGTTAAGGCTAAACAGTCCATAGTGAGCATGTGCCAGTACCAATCTTCTAACTTTTCAACACATTCAATATCTTCAATTAATAAACCATGAGTTTGGCAATAGAGTTCTAATGGATCAATGCGGTTATTAAATCCTTTACAGCGCAAATACACGATAGGATGTTGAATAATGTCATCTAAGTTAATATTAGTGGCAGTGTCCCAAAATAGATGATGACTCTGACCCACCACACACAGGGAGGTGACACTCGCAATCGAAGAGGACTCTAAACCATGAGTATCTTGAGTTTCAAAGCCAATACCAAAATCAAGCTCACCGTTATAAATCAGCTCTTCAGTGTCGTCTTGCCAGCTGTGAAGTTTAACTTTGCCGATAACATCACGCTTAAGATGACTCAAGGCAATCGCCACACTGGTAATAATGCTAGGGGAGACGGCAATATGCAAAATAGGCATTTGTTGATGATTTAAACGGTCATCTGTCACTCGCTCAATTTGACCTACCATGTCACATAATTGGCATATAGGTTGATACAAACGTTCTGCTAACGGTGTCGGTTTTAATCCTTGTTGACGCCGAAAAAATAACTCATCATTAAACATGGCTCTTAATGATGTTAAACAACGGCTAATTTTAGGTGCAGAGACAGCGAGCTCTTTGGCTGCAAAATTAGCAAAACCCGTCTCGTAAATGAGCTTAAAGACCAACAAACTAAAAACATCTAACTCACGGACTTTTTTTAATGCTTGAATATCCATATATCACTTAACTTGTTGCAATGAAGGCAATAAATTAACATGTAATCAAATAAAAAAAGTTGATCTAGTGCTAAATAATACTATCAACTTCAGCTTTTGTTAATGAACGAAATTCGCCAGGTTTTAGCTGATTATCAAGGTAAATGTCACCAATCGACTCACGATGAAGTGCCACAACAGGATTACGAAAACGGCCAAACATGCGTTTAATTTGATGATACTTACCTTCACGCAATACAACGCTTGCTTGATGACTCGATAGTAGCGTTAATTGAGCAGCCAAGGTGGTCATGTTTTCATATTCAAAATACATCCCATTGGCAAATGCCTCGACATATTCTTGGTCGATAGGATTAGCCAAGGTGACCAGATAATGTTTAGCAACCTTATGTTCAGGCGCCATTAATGCCGCTGACCATTTAGCGTCATTAGTGATTAATAACAGCCCAGTAGAATGCAGATCTAATCGACCCGCAATATGCAACATATCGTGTTCAACACCGTGTAATAAAGACAATGCCGTCGTATGTTTATCATCAACCGTTGCACTCACCACGCCGTCAGGTTTATTGAGCATAAAATAACAGGGTTGATATTGACGTAACACCACACCATTACATTCAATATGGGTAAATTCATCAATTTGTAAGTCAGGTGATTTGGCAAATTGACCGTCGACAAGCACTTTATGGGTGATTAACAATCCACGGACGGTTTTTTTCGAAATTTGTAACGTGCCAGCAATAAATTGATCAAGTCGACCTCGTTTAGACACCATAAAACTTCACCAATATAGAATGATACCAATTTGTTTAAGAATACCTTATTCTGTTAATGCACAACATCATTAAGGAGTAACATGCTTTCGCAACCTGCTTGTACAGATTTGCGTCCAGATATGACCAGCGCTGAATTAAAACAGGCAATTAAGTCACTGGATCAATATTTACAAGATAACATTTTTCAAAGTGCCATTATTGACACCTTGAACAAGCGCTCGCAGTTCTTCGATGCATTATTATGCCAACTTTGGCTGCCTTTCGAATTAGATCCCGCGCGGATCTCGCTCAATGCTGTCGGGGGTTATGGTCGACAAACCTTACATCCTTTTTCAGATATCGACATTTGCATTATCCATGATGGCCCATTAACGCCTACCGAAGCATCTCGTATTAGCCAATTTCTTACCCAACTATGGGATCTTAATCTCGATTTAGGCCATGCTGTACGCAGCTTGGACGACACCTATCAAGCGTGTAAAGAAGACGTCACCATTGCGACCAGCTTACTGGAAACTCGTCACTTATTTGGTAATAATCAGCATCAACAGCAGGTTCTTAATGCGCTGTACGGCCAAGATTTATGGCAAAGCCAAGCGTTTTTTAATGCCAAACTCAGCGAACAGCAAGAACGCCATGCTAAAGCCCAAGGCACCTCATATAGTATTGAACCAAATCTTAAAACCAGCCCTGGCGGTATGCGCGATATTCAAACCCTTAGCTGGGTGGCCCGCAAGCATTTCGGCGTCGCCAATATGCAATCACTTCGCCACTTTGGTTATTTAACCAATGATGAATACGCCGAATTAATGGAGTGCCAACACTTTTTATTTAGGGTGCGATTTGCCTTACATCAAGCAGCCCAACGCTCCGAAAATCGTTTATTACTGCAATACCAAGCTGAAGTCGCTAAATTAATGGGGTTTGGTGATGGAATGCCCATCGGCGAGAGCGGCAATATTGCCATCGAAAAAATGATGCGCCAATTATTTCGTGCCATGAAACGCATCAGTGAATTAAACAAAATTTTAATGGCCTATTTTCAACGGGAAATTATTCCAGAGCGCAATCCAGAAATTATTGTGATTAACGATAATTTTGAAATTGTCGATCACTATATTCACGTTCGAGACGAAACCGTTTTTATCGATCGCACCCAAATTATGGCGTTATTTGAGTTTATCGCGATTCATCACGACAAAATAATCGGCATTACCGCTGAAACATTACGATCACTGCGCCAAGTAAGACGCCGCTTAATGGGCGACCTGCAAGATTTTGAGCGTTGTCGCGAGCAATTTAAAGCCATCTTTGTTCATCCTCAAGGCATGGGCTTGGCCATTACCTTAATGCATCAACACGGCATTTTAGCGTCTTATTTACCCCAATGGCGTGAAGTGGTTGGCCAGATGCAATTTGACTTATTCCATGCCTACACCGTCGATGAACACACCCACAAGGTGCTTAAAAACATTTACACCTATGATAAAGATATCAAAACGTTAGATAAAGATCTGGTATTAGCCGCTGATATCTATCAGAAAATGTCAAATAAATCGACACTACTCTTTGGAGCATTATTCCATGATTTAGCAAAAGGTCGCGGCGGTGATCATAGTGAATTAGGGGCTGTCGATGCCAGTTTGTTTGCCAAGTTTCATGGTATTAAAGCCTCGCAAGAAGCACTGATTTGCTGGTTAGTAGAACATCATCTGTTAATGTCTATTACCTCACAACGTATGGATATCTACGACCCCGAAGTCGTCAACGCTTTTGCCAAAAAAGTAGGTACCTTAACCCGTTTAGACGCCTTATATTGCCTGACCATTGCCGACATTCAGGCAACTAATGATGACCTGTGGAATGACTGGAAAGCGTCATTATTAAAAGACTTGTATTTTGTTACCCGTAAAGCACTTCGTAATGGTTTTGAAAATATTCTCCAACTGCGCACTTTGGTGCGAGAACATAAACAAGAAGCCCTAAACTTATTAGCCGCTGATGAAGACAGCAGCGTATATATCAAGGCATTATGGCGTCGATTACCTATCGCATTTTTCAGTAATGCCGAAGCCGATGATATCGCCAGATATACCCAAGCTATGATTAATCACGATCTTGCGCCAGTAACCGATAATCAATATAACACCTTAATTTTACTCGACGATGCAGTAGTCAAAGGCTGCAGTGACGTGTTTGTGTACACTAAAGATCGCTCAGGCTTGTTTGTTAAATTATTTAATACTTTAGCAACGCTGCGTATTTCGGTAAAACAAGCACAAATTGCCCGTACTAAAGATGGCTACGTGGTTGAGTCATTTAAGGTCCTCGATTTTGATGAAAAACCGATCACCAGTACACAACGTCGTAAACAAGTGATCAATAAACTGCATCAAGTACTGGATAAAGGCATGATTTTATCAAAAAAACGCCAATCTAGACGGCATCAAAGTTTTGATAATCAACCCAATGTCGAATTTTTACATTCACGTAAATCAAACCGCAGTTTAGTCAATGTATCAGCCTTAGACACCAGTGAGTTTATGGAACAAATCGCCAGTACGTTTAAGGAATTAGATTTGCATATTCATTCGGCTACCATCAGCACGGTCGGTGAACGGGCAGACAACGTGTTTTTATTATCGAACAAAGATGATCAGCAATTAACCCCAGATCAACAACAACAATTGTCAGCGACGTTAATGCAAGTCATCAGCGAAGACGATCTCTGAGATGACAAGCGGTGACGAGCGATAGCAAGCGATGACAAGCGAAAGAGCCTAGAACGCTGCGCTGCTAGTACGCTTCGCGGCTAGAGGCTATAAAATCAACAGCCTAGTCGCAAAGCGATACTAGCAGGACGCAGTCCGCCCTAGCAGCGAAGCGATACTAGCAGGACGCAGTCCACCCTAGCAGCGAAGCGATACTAGCAGGACGCAGTCCGCCCTAGCAGCGAAGCGATACTAGCAGGACGCAGTCCGCCC